>NZ_JOHB01000013.1:0-164127 GCF_000719605.1 Streptomyces sp. NRRL S-1813 | reverse complement strand
GGCCAGTGCGGCCTTGGACGCCTCCTTCACACCGGGGCCGCCTCTCGTCCTGGGCGGCCTGCTTCCACCCGGTGCGCAGGTACTCCAGGACCTCGTCATCCAGCCCGGACAGGGCTCTGGCCGCAGCCTCCTGATGCCAGGAGCCACGGATCTTCAGGGCCTTGAGGGCCAGGGTGCGGCCCTTCGCCGCGATCGCCTTGGTATCGGCGCCGGGCTTATCCGCCTCGGCGGCCAGTTGGTGAGGTCTTCCGCCTCGGCCTCACGGGCGATGGTGAAGACCTTCTTGGCGGTCGCTGCCGCCGACTCAGCCGCATCTGCCGCCCTCTTGGCCGCGGCTGCGTGCTTTCTTGCCTGTTCGGCCGCCTTGGCTGACTCACCGGCGTGCTTGGCGGCCTCCTCCGCCGCCGTCGCGGCGTTGTCGGCGTGCGTGGCCGCGGACTCCGCGGCCTCACGTGCTTCTTCGGCGGCGTTGGCGGACTTGCGTGCCAGGGCTTCGGCGGCGTTGGCCGCCCGGTCGGCCTCGTTGGCGTGGCGACGGGTCTCCGCTGCGGCCGCCCTCGCCTCACCGGAGTGGACGCCCGCGGCCTCGGCGTAGTTGTTGGCCTCATCAGCCGCGTCAGCTGCGGCGTTGGCGTTGCCGCTGGCACTGCGGGAGGCCTTCGCGGCGGCGCCCGCGGCCAGCGAGGCGGCGCCGGCCTGCTTGGCCGCCTCCACAGAAGTCCTTGCGAGGGTGGCCGCCGCCCGGGCCTTCTTCGCCATGTCCCTGGCTTCGCCCGCCCGGCCCGCATCGTACGCGGCCGCGATCGAGGCGTTGTAGGCATCATTGGCCGCATCAGCGGCATTGGCGGCCGCCGCGGCGGTCTGCGCCGCCGCGAAGGCGGCCATCCGGGCCGAGCGGTTGGCGGCGTTGGCCGCGCTGATGGCCGTCTGCGACGCGGCAGCGGCAGCCCGGGCCGCGTCGGCGGCCTGCTTGGCCTTGACCGCCGCCCGCTGGGAGTCATTCTTGGCGGCGTTGGTCTCCCGCGCCGCCTTCAGCGCGGCTTCCTTGGCGAGATCCGACGCCTCGATCGCACGCGTGGACGCTTCCTGCGCCTTCTCCGTCGCGTCCTTGGCCCGCTTCCCGGCCAAGGTGGCCTGCTCGGTCAGCTGAGCGATGGTGGCATGTTCCTGGTCGCGGTTGCGCGCGACGAACTGCCCCACCTCAAGAAACTCGACGATGTCGTCGGCCGTGCCCTTGAGCGCGACCTTGCCGGCCGCCTTGACCGCCGGGCCGCCCGAGTTGACGAGCTGCGAGACCTCGACCTCGTTGTCCGTCTCGCGCGCCGTGTACTGCCCCTCCGCGAGGAACTTCGCACGGTCTTCGGGGGTGCCCTTCAAGGCTGCCTTGCCGGCGTCCTTGACCCCGTTGCCCCCGAAGTTGATGACCCGGGAGACCTCGACCTGCTGGTCCTCCTCCAGCGGAGCCTTCCAGCCACCCTTCAAAAACGCCCGCAGCGGCCCGGGGTTGTCCGAGGTGCTGTTCTTGAGGGCGACCTTGGCCGCTTCACGTACCGCGGGACCCCCGGCGTTGAAGATACGGCTCGCATCGACGTAGTCGTCGACGAACTCGATGCTGTCCTTCTGGTCAAAGAATGCCTTGACGTCCTGGCCCGTGCCGAGAAGCGCCTGCTCGGCAGCCTCCTTGATCCCCGGACCGCCGTCCATCCACAGGCGGACGACCAGTTCACGCATGAAATACGGGTCGTCGTTGGTGTCCGCCGCGCCAGCGGGCCCTGTCCCCAGGAGTCCCGCCATCAGCGAGGCGGTCAGCAGCATGGCCCCCGCGCCGCGACGCGGCGGCCTGCTTCTGCTGGATAAGGGTCGACTCTTGAGGAGCCATACGGCTCCCTTTGCGCTTGGCCTCGGTCTCATCCGGTCAGTCCTCTCTTGTCCTTCATGCGATCGGTAGTACCCCCAGCGCCCGGACAGCCGTTCAGCGAAGGGGGAAGCACGCGCGGGTGTGCATCAGGGGCGGTGGAGAGATGCCACGCAAGCGGATCTGCTTACCGCTCGGGCACCTGGCCCGCGAACACCAGTTCATCCGGTTGGTGTCAAGGCAGTACGTCCGAACCCGCCCTGCGGCCCGCGGGGTTCAGGAAGTCAGTGGGGAAGGTCAGGACACTCGACGTACGTCGAGGTCACCGTCACCTCGTCAGCAGTGCGCACATCCTTGTGGTCACGGGCTCACGAGGACGCGTCCGGCGGCCAGGGACGCGCTGGTGGTGTCGGCGTGGAGGGTGAGTTTGCCTCCGGGCCAGAGCGCTACGAGGTCGTTCTGGCGGGCGGGGCCACCGAAGGGGCCGACAGTGACCAGCAGAGCATCGCGCCATGGGGACTTGGCAGGCAGCAGCCGGTGTTCACGCCCGAAGAGCTCGGCGGCAATGCTCTCGTATGTGGTGACCTCACCGTCGCTCCAGCGTACGAACAGGTCCTGGTCTCCCGTTCCGGGGTGGAAGTCGCCCGCTGCGACGTCCCGTGCGTGGGGCCAGGTGGTGTCGGGTGGTTTGACGAGCCGCTTCTCGGCGTGCAGCCCCTTGCCGTCCACATTCGTATACAGGGTCACTTCACCGTCGGTCCAGGCGACCATGAGGTCGTCGCTACGTGTGTTTCCGCCGCCAAAGCGCCCGGCGGCCATTGTGCTCGCGTGGGTCCAGGTGTCGTTGGGGCCCTTGAGCTCCACCTTGTCCGTCAGCTTGGTGCTTTCGTTGACGTCCTTGAAGAGGGTCAGTCTGCCGTCGGTCCAGCGGACCAGGAGGTCGTAGTTCGCGTCACCGGTGAAGTCGCCGGCGGTGATGACCGCGGCCTGCTGCCATGCCTTGTCCTTGACGAGCTGGATGTCCTTGCCGAATCCGTATGCGCCGTTACCCGGGTAGAGGGAGAGTTCGCCGTCGGACCAGCGCACGAGCAGGTCGCCGACGTTGTTGCGTACCGAGGCGGTGTGGAAGCGGCCGGTGGTCATGACCCTTGCGTGGGTCCAGGTCTCGGCGGTGCCCATCGACGTGCCGGTGTCGGTGCCCGGGTTCGGGTCCGACGGCATGCCGGTGAGGGCTTGCCGGTAGAGCCGGAGGATGTCCTCGTCGAATTGGGACGCGTAGCTGGTGTGGTCGTAGAGGCCGCCGGTCTTGTAACCGCCGATGACGCCGACGAGGCTGCCGCGACGACCGTCGAAGTTCTCCAGGAACGGGCCGCCACTGACGCCGGAGCGGAAGCCGTCGCACTTGATTTCCATGAACCGGCCCTGGAAGGCGGTGGTGTCATTGGTGCACTGAAGCGGTGTCTTCTGGCCACCGGGGTAGCCGACGAGCGTCACGCTCTTGCGTGCGAGCTTCGCCGTGGGGACGGAGGTGAGTTCGTTGCCCCGTCCGACGGCGTCCTCCAGAAGCTGACCTCGCGTGTTCGGGCCGACGCTCAGGAAGGCGAAGTCGACATCGTCGTCGGGAGTCGAAGCACGGTAGCGGGCATCGACCCAGACCTTGCCTTCCTGGACCGGGAAGATGCCGTAAGGGCTCTCTCCTGCCTGCCCGGCCTTCGACGCTCCGGTGCGGTAGCCGGGCACGAAGGCGAAGTCCTGGTGGCGATGGTCGCCTGCGAGGCAGTGCGCCGCTGTCACGACAAGGCGATGATCCACTGGGCAATGGCTAACAGAATGAGCCGCGAGCTCACAGGAGAATCAACACCAACCTGGCGAATCGAAACAGACATCCCACCCACAACCACGTAGACACTGATCAGATGCCCTCTAAGAGGAGCTAACAGAATGCTTGGACGCGTCGGTAGGTGATCACGCAGCAAGCCAGTTTGAGGAAGGCTTCGTGGATGTCGTCGCGGATCTCCCAACGGATCCGCAGTCGGCGGAAGCCATGGATCCACGCATTCGTCCGCTCAACGACCCAGCGGACGGTGCCGAGTCCGGAACCATGCGGCATGCCGCGTCGTGCGATGACCGGCTTGATCCCGCGTTTCCACAGCAGGCGGCGGTACTTGTCGAAGTCGTAGCCTCGGTCCGCGAACAGCTGCCGCGGGCGGTGACGAGGTCTGCCGGTGCGTCCCTTGATGTGGGGTATCGCGTCGAGCAGAGGCAGCAGCTGAGTGACATCGTGCCGGTTGCCGCCGGTGAGCCTGACAGCCAGCGGGGTGCCATGGGCATCAGTGATCACGTGATGCTTTGAGCCTGGTCGGGCACGGTCGACCGGGCTCGGGCCGGTTTTGGGCCGCCCCGACGTGCCTGCCGGTGCGAGCCGTCGATCACCGCCCGCGATCAGTCCAGTTTCGCCGCCTGATGCAGCTCGGTCAGCAACACCTGGTGGAGCCGGTCCCACACCCTGGCCTCGTTCCAGTCCCGCAGCCGGCGCCAGCACCTCATCCCTGAGCCGAAGCCGAGCTCCTGCGGCAGCCACTCCCACTGGATTCCGGTATGCAGCACGAACAGAATCCCCTGCAGACACCACCGGTCGTCCAACGGCAAACGCCCAGCGTTGCGGGATCTGCGCTCTCGCACCGGCAACAGAGGCTCGACCCGCCCCCACAAGTCATCCGTCACCACCCACGGCGGACCCTTCCCCTTCCCCATGACCTGTCCAACTCGAACTCGACCAGCGCCGCGCGCAAGGGAAGGTGCTGCTGGACGTCCAGTGAGAGACCCCCATCGTGGTCTTTGCTCGCGGAATTCCTCGTACGCCCGCAAGTCCGCGTCGGTCGCCGCCCGCCAATGAACGCCCCGCCGCCAAAGCCACGACAGCAGCAGACGGATATCCGTCGCGTAATTCCGACGCGATTCTCTCTCCAGGTCGCGAAAATCGGGCGGAGCGAACTGCAGTAATTCTGCGTCCACGACGAAATCAGGCCGTACAAATACCGGGTCGCCCGGCCGAAGTCCCACCGCCTCCAAGGCGGCAGGCAGGTCGCGGACCCCCAGCACCCACTCCGCCGGCAGCGGCCCCCACCGCTCCGGATCCGGCACGAACACCAGCCACCACTCGTCCATCTGCCACCCCTGTGAGTCCCTTGAACTCACTCAATCATCAGGGAAACCAGCAAGACGTACGGGCGGTCCGCGGCCGCCCCGTCGGGCGCGTAGTAGGCGCGGCCGTAGCTGATCGGGTCGATATCGGCGGCCGGGACGAAGCCGAGGACTTCCGCCACGTGCCGCGTTGGCAAAGGGAGGTGTTCCAGCTCTTCGTCGGTGACCGGCACCAGCCGTCCGTCCGGCAGTTCAACCGCCCGCCCGACGTCCCCGTACGGGATTTCCTCCTGTGGGCCGTCGATCTCGCAGACTCGCTTGTGGGGACGACCTCGCCCTCGCCGGCGAACTGGCCTCCCGCGCCGCCGTGTGCATCGACAACGCCCGCTCACACCAGACGGTGCGCAACGCCTCCGAGACGCTTCAGCGCAGCCTGCTCCCTGACCACCCGCCCCACCTCCCCGGCTTGGAGGTCGCCTCCCGTTACCGGCCCGCACAGGCCGCCTACGAGGTCGGCGGCGACTGGTACGACGTCCTCCCGCTCGACGGCGACAAGACCGCACTGGTCGTGAGCGACGTCATGGGCAGTGGCATCGACGCCGCCATCACCATGGGCCGCCTGCGCACCGGCACCAGCGACTCGCCGACCTCGGCCTCAACCCCGCCCAGGTCCTCCACCACCTCGACAAAATCACCTCAGGGCTTGAGCACTACATCGCCACCTGCGTCTACGCCGTCTACGACCCTCACCGCGCGGAGTGCCACATCGCCACCGCAGGCCATCTGCCCCCCGTCCTGGTGCGCAGCGGCAAGCACCCCGAACTGCTCGACCTGCCGACCGCCACGCCGCTCGGGGTCGGCGGCGTCCCTTTCGTCACCACGACCTTCCCCGTCGGCTCTGGTGATCGGCTGGTCCTGTACACCGACGGACTCGTCGAGGTCCGTCATCACCCCATCGACGAACGCCTCGACACCCTCCTGCGCCTGCTTGACGCACCCGACCGCACCCTGGAGGAAACCTGCGACCGGCTCCTTCACGAACTCCGGCTCCCCGCCGACCGAGTAGGGCATGTCGACGGCACGCGTCTTCGCCCCCTTCGGTAGGGCAAAGTACAGCTTCCCGTTGATCGCCTGGACTTGACGACGGACGTGCAGCACGCCTCTCGCATAGTCGATGTCGTCCGGACTCAATCCGAACACCTCGCCCTGACGAAGCCCGCAGCCCAGACCGAGTACGACAGCCACCCGGTTTCGTGGGTTGATCACGTCTCGGACTCGGAGCGCCGTCTCCAATGACCACGCCTCTCGGAATGTCAGTGACTTTTGATGTCGCTCGGGCGCTGCGGGGCCGCTCCGTCCGGTTCCAGACTTCTCCGAACCAGACCATCGCTCTGGCTTGCAGGAGTCGCCTCGGGCCGCTGCTTCGCGTTCGGCTCTTGCTGCCGTGAGTGAGGCTCTTGACCCTCACGTGGCGTCAGGCTGCATAGTCGGTGTCGTGGACGATCACTGGACCGTGGGACGCGTGGCCGAGCTGGCTGGCGTGCGCGTCCGCACGCTGCATCACTATGACGAGATCGGGCGCCTCATGTAGGAGCCGCGACAGAGCATCGAGACTGGCAGCGGCGCCCGAGCAGCGCTGCGTTGATGCGGGCCGAGGTCGGTCTGCCTCCCGCGCACACCACTGTCGGCTGGATGTGGATTGCTCCGGCCACAGCAGCGGGCCGGGTGTGCGGACGGCCGACGGGCAGGCGGGGGGGTCCGACGAGGACGATTCGCATCAGCGGAGGAACCCTTCGTAGTTGCGCTGCTGAAGCTGGCTCTCGATCTGCTTCACGGTCTCCAGGCCCACACTCACGATGATGAGGATGCTTGTCCCGCCGAAGGGGAAGTTCTGGTTCGCGTTGAACAGCACCAACTCCATTGTTGGTACGAGCGCGATCAGCCCCAGGTACAGCGAGCCCGGCCACGTGATCCGGTTGAGCACGTAGCTGAGGTACTCGGCCGTCGGGCGACCGGCCCGGAGGCCAGGGACGAAGCCACCGTGCTTCTTCATGTTGTCGGCGACTTCTTCGGGGTTGAAGCTGATGGCCACGTAGAAGAAGGCGAAGAACACGAACCCGCCTGGTTCACCTTGAGCGGGATGTACGTGGACGTACCGCCGTAGGACCGGCGGCCGATCATCCGCTTCGCGTACTGCACCGGGATGCGCCGCTGGGCCTGCTCGACGAAGACCACCAGGGCGACCATCGCCAGGCCCACCAAGATCACCGCGAAGAACTCGATCCAGCCGCCGGCGAGCTTGCCCTGGAGCTTGACCTGCCACAGCGCGCCCGGGAAGCGGGCGGCGATCGAGATGAACATCAGGATCGACATGCCGTTGCCGATACCGCGGTCGGTCACCATCTCGCCGAGCCACATGACCAGGGCCGTACCGGCGGTCATCGTGATGACCATCGTGATGGTGGTGAAGACCGAGCCGTTGGACACGATCTGGCGCGTGCAGCCCTGGAAGAGCGAACCGGCGCGGGCGGCGACCACCAGGGCGGTGCCCTCCAGGGCGGCGAGCGCCACGGTCAGATAGCGGGTGTACTGGGTGATCTTCGCCTGGCCGGACTGCCCCTCCTTCTTGAGGGCCTCCAACCGCGGGATCACCACGGTCAGCAGCTGGAGGATGATGCTCGCCGTGATGTACGGCATGATCCCCAGCGCGAAGATCGTGACCTGCAGCAGCGCTCCACCGCTGAACATGTTCACCAGGCCGAACAACCCGCTGTTGGCGTGAGTCCGCTCCATGCAGAACTCGACGTTCGCGTACTTCACCCCAGGGACCGGGATGTGCCCTCCGACCTGGTAGAGCACGATGATGCCCAACGTGAACAGCAGCTTCTTGCGCAGGTCGGGCGTCTTGAACGCTCGGGCGAACGCGGTGAGCACGGTGCCTCCTGCGCCTCCGGCCACTCTTAGGGCAGGGAGGCGACGGTCTTGAATATCGACGAATACGTAGCGGCTGTACTGCGCGGAGCTCGCCCGCAGGGCGGGTTCCGAGGCAGGACCCCGTGGCCGACTTGGTTGCCCAGAGTGCGGTGCGCGCGCAAAAGTCGCCGTCTCCCTCTAGCCCAGGTGTACGGACACTGGGCTTCCGTACACACCCATCGCGACCGCTTGACCGCGGCCAAGGCGCTACCTGGCGGTCGGGGTTTGTGTCGGCGTGGGAACCGGCTCGGCGGGTGAGGGACGGTACGGCATCGGCACCAGGCCGGTAGTCGGGGCGCGGGTCGGCATGGGCGCCGGGCCGGTAGTTGAGGCGCAGGTCGGCATCGGAACCGACCGGGTGGTTGACGTGCAGGTCGGCATCGGCGCCTTCGTGGCACTGGGCACGGGGCGGGGTCTCGACGGCATCGGGACCGACTCGGCGGGGGTGCCGGGACGGCGCTGAGGGCCCGTGGGGCCGTCCTGAGCGAAGGAGCTTGGCAGGACCATCAGTCCGACTCCGAGCCCGGCAACGGTCAGCACTGATCCGGTGGCCGTCCAGGCCGCTCGAGCCCGCCGGCGTGCGCGAACGCCGGCGTGCAGTCGGTCGCGGTGCCGGTCCTCATAGAGCGTGTCCTCCTGGCCGTCGCGCATCATCCGCGCCAGCTCCTGCTCGAAGTGATCCATAGCTCCCTCTTCACTCCACCGGCTCTGCCTCAGCCAGAAGCTGACGCAACCGTGCAACGCCGCGTGCCGTCAGTGAACGGGCGGTACCCACCGGACAGCCCAGTACCTCCGCGACGTCCCGCTCGGGCAGGTCCTGGTAGTAGCGCAGCACCACCGCAGCCCGCTGCCGCACTGGCAGCAACGCCAACACGGCCTCCAACCGGGTCTGCTCGTCCACGGCAGCGGTCTCGTCTGCCACCTCGGGCGGGTCGGGCAGCTGGTCCACAGGGTGCTCGCCCCACCAGCAACGCCGTGCCGAGCGAGCCGCAGCACGGGCCAAGACCCTGCGCACATACGCCTCGGGCGCCTCCTTGGCCACCTTCGGCCAGGCAAACCACAGTTTGACAAGCGCTTCCTGCAACAGATCCTCGGCCCGGTGTCGGTCTCCACCGGTGAACAGCCGCGCCAGGTGAAGCAACGCCGACCACCGAGCCGCCACGAACCGGTCGAACTCATCGGCCCGCAACTGCCCCATCAGCGTCACCCCCTCACCTCAACACGCCCCTACACCCTCAATAAAGGCACTGGCCCCTGCCCCGCTATGCACCACCGACAAGTGACATGGCTCACGCATGCCATCCCGGCCGTGCCCACGGCTCGACGTGTCCGGGTCGGCGACGGCAGGTCGGACGGGATGTTTGCGGGCGGTAGACGAGTCAGTCCGAATGCCTGCGGGCCCGTACACCCCGACGGCCAAGACGCGAAGACTGCCGACGAGGTACGCAACGCGTGGAACGCATGGCACCCGAATGTCCCGCTGACCGTGTTGAGCAGCCGGACACGCTCGCTGACCCGGCCGATCGTGGACCACCTGCGCGCCGTCCACGCCGAGACGGAAGACGACCGCTTGCCGGTACTGATGCGGCAATTGGCCGATGCACCGGGCGGTGCACACCGACAGAGCCCCATCAACGGCAGCAGCGAGACAGCCAGACGCAGGCGCAGCACCGAGGAACGAGACGTCACATAGGGAATCGATCCGGTCGAGTGTGGGCCGGCAACTAGGCTCCGCTCATGTACGAGGACGGGACGGACGCGCGGGCACTCTTCCAAGCGCTGCATGACCACGATGGTCCGGAGGCGTACGGGAAGGTCGCGGTGCCGTGGCTGGAGCACGCTGGGGACGATTACCGCGCGTGGCTTGCCCGGGCCGGCCTCCACGACGGTTGGTGGGCCGGCGAGGCGGCAATTCACGGGAGGAGGTTCCTCATCCGAGAGCTCTACGCCCTCAGCCGTGTGAGCGATGTGCTGCTCCTGGGGTTCCAGCCTGCCGCTGACACTCCGTCCGGGCCGTCGTGGCCAGTCCGCCGTCTCCAGTGGCCAGGGGTCTCCCTGTTCGAGTACCTCGCACTGTTCACCGGGCTGGGAATGACGCCGTTCGACCATGGCGGGTTCGACCCGTTCTTCCATGAGATCGTCGACGTCGAGCAAGCCGACGACCCGGCGGCCCCGATCCAGGTCACGCAGGTCGTGTGGCAGGGGCTGATGCTTGGCGACCTGCTCTTCAGCCGGGCCGGGGTCCGTGTCCGGGCCGGCAGAAAACGCGCCCTGCGCGGCGTCGCCGACCGCTTCCCGCTGTACTGGACCTTCCGGAGCAACTACCGGCCGACGGTCGATGAGTCCCATGGATGGGGCTCCCACTCGCAGTGGGCCACCGACTTCCGCCTCGATTACCGTACGTCGACGTCCGTGCAGCTCAATGTCGCCGGAGACGCGGGCATCGACGTGCCGGGAGACCTCAATGAACAAGCGGCGCAGTTGACCTCCGGTGAACGGCGTGACCTCCTGCGTCACCGTTGCCTCCTGCGACCACCCGACGCCGCCGACATGCTTGCCCAGATGCCCGGTTGGGAGAAGGAACTCAGCCTGTTCGCGTGGCGGCTACCCAGCTCGGACACCGGCGTCGCGCGGGCCACGGTGGGCGGAGAACCTCGCGGGTGAAGCATGCCGTCGCGGTCGGCGGGCTCACCGTGCCTACGCTTACGCCCGGAATGCCTTCGGTCGCTCCGGGGACACCTCAGCCAGGGCTTTGGTGACCTCTTCGACGCCCCGCCCGCAAGCCGTAGACGGGGGTGTGTCGGGCTGCTGGCGCCAGGACGTGTCGACGCACCCGCGTCGACGGTGTCGAACCCCAGCTCGTCGATCAGTTCGCGGACCACGTGCTTGGCCGCCTCGTCGTCACCGGACACCGGCAGCGCGATCCGCTCCGGGTGGCCCGCGGGGCGCGGCTTGTCGGGGATGTCCTGGGCGTAGGTGCCGTTGAACGCCTTGATGACTCGGTGGCGGATGCGCTGCTTGCTCCAGCGGCTCTCGGGCAGGCCGTCTTCGATGGCGGCGATCCGGCCGTCGCGTTCCTTGGGGTAGTAGTTGCCGGTGTCGATGACGGCCACGTTCTCGGCGGCCTCGCCCAACAGGCCGGACGGCAGGTGCGGGACGGCCTTCAGAGGCACGGTGACCACCACGACCTCGGCACTGCGTATCGCCTTGGCCGCGGTGGTGGGGGTAGCGCCGGTTTCCTCTGCGAGCGAGGTCAGGGTATGCGGGCCGCGCGAGTTAACGACGGCTACCTAGCCTCGCGCGTTCATGAAGCGGGCTGTCCGACGGGTGGTCAGGTAAGCGAAAAGTGCCTCTGACCAGCAAGAATGAGGATTGTCGAGGTCCTTTTTCCTGCCACCGTCGGAGGCACTTCCCAGGTGAAGAAGCGTATCGGGTCCTATCCCCGCGTCCGCATTGAGGGCGGCGGTCATGCGGTGGTGTCGCAGGCTGGGGCTGTGCTGTTGGTCGAGACGGTCCGCAAGGCCGGGCTGGATCAGGCGATATCGGCGGCGCTGACGCCTTGGCGCAAGTCGCGGGCGGTGCACGATCCGGGCAAGATCCTGCTGGACGTGGCCCTCGCGGTCGCGCTGGGCGGGGACTGCCTCGCGGATGTCGGGATGCTGCGGGCCGAGCCGGCCGTGTTCGGGACGGTGGCCTCCGACCCGACGGTCTCCCGCCTCATCGACACCCTCGCCGCGGCTGGGCCGAAGGCCCATCACGCGATACGGGCCGCGCGGGCCGAAGCGCGCGAGCGCGTCTGGAGCATGGCCAAGAACGCGGCCCCGGATGCCGGAGGACAGGTGATCGTGGACCTGGACGGGGTGCTCGTGGTGGCCCACTCCGAGAAGCAGGACGCCGCCGCGACCTGGAAGAAGACCTTCGGACACCATCCTCTGATGGGGTTCGTCGATCACGGAAGCGGTGGGAGCGGGGAGCCGGTGGCCGGCCTGCTGAGGCCGGGCAACGCAGGCAGCAACACCGCCGCCGACCACATCACCACGGCCCAACTCGCCCTGGCACAGCTGCCGAAGAAGTACCGACGTGGACGCCGGACGCTGATTCGTACCGACTCCGGGGGCGGCACCCACGAGTTCGTCGCCTGGCTCGCCCAGCGGGGCAGGTGGCTGTCGTACTCGGTCGGCATGACCATCACCGACGCCATCCACGAGGCCGTCCTCAAGGTCCCGCCCGCCGCGTGGACGGTGGCCGTCGAGCCGGACGGAGAGATCCGTGACGGCGCCTGGGTTGCCGAACTTGACGGTGATGGCCTCAAGGGCTGGCCGAAGGGGATGCGGCTGATCGTCCGCAAGGAACGCCCGCACCCCGGCGCGCAGTTGCGCTTGACCGATGCCGACGGGCTGCGGCTTACCGCGTTCGCCACCAACACCACAGGCGTCCCGATCGCCGCACTCGAACTGCGGCACCGCCAGCGGGCCCGAGCTGAGGACCGCATCCGAAACGCTCGCGCTACCGGCCTGCGCAACCTGCCCCTGCACGACACCGCGCAGAACCAGATCTGGCTGGAGATCGTCCAGATCGCCCTCGACCTGCCGGCCTGGATGCCCATGCTCGCTCTGACCGGTAAAACCCGCAGGTGGGAACCCCGCCGTCTCCGGCTCCGGCTCTTCTCCGCCGCCGCCCAGATCGTCACGACCGCCCGCCGCCGACACCTGAGATTCGCACGCCACTGGCCCTGGACCGACGTGATCACCAATGCCCTGGCACGGCTCGAAGCTTTCCCGAACCCCGGCTGACCAGCACGTTCCCGTCCCTGCGAACAGAACCACCTCGACCGGAGCCGTGGAACCCGGCGCACACCCGACACGACAGCCGGGCTATCAGCCTGGCCACAAACAGCCGGAAAAGCCGAAACGGCCCGCCGAAGAAACCGACGGTCCGTCACGAAAGATCGAGGCTAACCTCTGCGAAAGACTTGTCACCCCGGGGCAAAGTGAACTCGCATGCCTCTCGGAGTTCTCAGCCCGCACCATGCATTCAAGCCCTCCTGGGCCGATGACGGCCCCGGTATGCCGCCGGCGTCATTCGCACCCGGGCCGCTCGTTGGCGGCTCGCGCCCCGGAGGCGGAATTCGCGCATGGGCCCGCGCCCCCCTTCAAGGGTGCCTATTCAGCCATGGCGAACATTTCAGCGACTGATCCTCGTGTTTCTGCGGGAGGCCGACGGGCAGTCATTTTCATGAAGTTCAGTGGAGAGTTTCGCCGCACAGAACATTTGTGTCTGTTCGGCCCGGGGGAGCTTGGCTCCAGGGAAGGAATCTGCATGACCACGGGAATCAGGGGCTGCGACAATCAGTCGAACTCCTACGTTTCTTTTGTCAATGAAGAACATTCCGGGGACAGCGAGTCCGTAAGTCCGAGGTCGCACAGTTCAGCCTACGCATGGATCTCGCAGCACAAGGACAGGCCGCTGAGCGTTCAGACCGGACGGGGCCGGTGCATCATCTGGGACGACGACTGGAAGGTGAAAGGGGAGTGGGATGACGGCAAGGGCGAGTTCATCCTCGCCTCCGTCCGGCACAGCCCGCAGGACTACCAGATGACGGTCAGCATCACGGGTGACATCACGCTGTCCGAGGTCTGATCCGAGGAACGGACCGAAAGAGGGGGATCATCGTGCCTATGCAGAATTGGCGTATCACAAACGCCATGGAGAATTTGACGGGAAACTGGGTGTACTACGTGTGCACCGCCGTCGCGGCGTTTGCGAATGTCCATTTCAGTCGCCACGTCGACAATCCGAGCGATGACCATATGGCGACGAATGACGGCGCCTACTATTACTACGGCGTGACCGGCACGTTCAATCAAGCCGCCCAACACGCTGATCGATCCGTCCGGCAGATGCTCGTCGACGCCTGGAACGACTACTTCAAGGTGTAGGGCGACCGTCCGACGCGCCAGCCGGTCCGGGCCCCGCCTCCCCGCTGGGGCCCGGACCGGCTGGCGCGGCAGTCCCCCACGTCTCCTCTTCGACACCTTGCAGGTGTCAACAGAGGTAGGCGTGTCCGGCGCCGTCCCCGCCTCGTCGGGCTCGGCACGTCTGCACGTGAAAGGCCGGGATACGGCCTGCGGCCTGTCCGTGGGCGATGCAGAGTGGGAGTATGGGCTTGCGGCGCCGATCCATCAGTTCCTCACCGGCATCGTTCTCGATGTCGAGCCTGCGCCCGGCGGCCTGACACCTGGCCGCCCGGCGCATCCGGGCCCGGAAGTCCTCGTCACCGACCAGCTCAGCGAGTTCCACCCACGCGGCGCCCTGCTCGCTGGACGGATCATCGGGGAGTTCTGGAGTGGCAACGCGAACCATGGTCACCGCCCGGGTCGGCATCCACGGTGCCGAACGTGCCCTCCACGAAATCGTCGATCAACCGTCGGCGCTCCTCGCCGGACAACTGCGTGAACCTGTGCATGAGCTTGGTCTCCTCGGGATTGGCCCCGCGTCTGGCCACGGCTCGCAGAACGCTCCGACGCAGTTGCAGCACCCTGATCTGGACATCCATGGCGTCGGCGTGCGCCGCGGCGACTTCCGTCAAGGAGAGCTCTCGGTCCAGTACCCGTTGAATCGTGGCCAGGCTGATGCCCAGCTCACGCAGTGTGCAGAGGAGCTCCAGACGAAGCAGTGCGTCGAGGTCGTAGAGCCGATAGCCAGCGGGGCTTCCCGTGGTCGGCGCTACCGCCCCCGAATCGGAGTAGAACCGGATGGTCCTCACGGACAAGCCGGTACGCCGGGAAAGCTCCCCGATCGAGTAGAGGGTCGTAACGTCCATGCCCCCACTCTGCTGTCTCCAGTCACTGGAGACTCAAGGCTATTCCCCACCTGAGCCCCGACCGAGACGAGACCGGGCTATGACGATCGGAAAACCGGCCTGGAGGCAGTCGAGGCCGATTGGGAGGTGGCGATGAGAGTCGTCAACATGGTCGCCGCCTGCGCGAGCGCGGGATCGGTTTCACCTCGCGGCACGAGAACCTGGACACCACCACCCCGACCACTCCTCACCCTGCCAACAGGATGGGCGACCCCGCTTTCCCCCGGCCGTCGTCCACGAGGGCGCAGGCGGGGGCTGCACCATGCAGCAACGCAGATCCGGTTCCGCCGATGGCACGGGCGCCGGCGCTGAGGGCGTTGCCCTGCTGGTTGGTGGGCTCAGGTCAGGCGTGGGGCGACCTTCTTGGCCTTGTTTGTCCGGACGTTGATGAGGGTCGGGCGTTCCCGGTCGTCGACTCCGGCGCGGAGCATCTCGGCGACCTGCTCGGTGTCGGTGGCTTCGTGGGCGTCGGTGCCGTAACTCGCAGCGGTGGCCACGATGTTGAGCCCCGGGCAGGTCCAGTCCGGGGACGCCGGTGGTGCTCTCGATGTCGGCGAACTGCTTGAGGACGCCGTATTCCTCGTTGGAGGAAACGACGATCGTCACGGCGGCCTATTCGGGGCCGTTGAACCAGATCCTGCAGCTCCGCTCCCCGAACGCGCAGGTGCAGGTGCGCATGTCCTCCTTGAGGACGAGCCCGCACACGGGGTGAGTGAGATGCTCGATGGCGTGTCGTGGTCGGTCCAGTGCGATTCCGCGAAGGTCAGCCGAAATCCGCAGGTGCTCACGTGCTTGGTGAAGCCAGCCATGTCCAGCCAGTCGGCGCCGGAGCGACGGCGGGCTGCGCCGCAGAAGGCGACGCCGAAGATGCAGGTCGCGGTGTGGTGGCGGTGTGCGGCCGGGGACGAGTGGGAGGAGCGGATCTCCAACCGCACCGCGATGCCGAAGTGGAAGAACGGCGATGTCGCCGCCTGCCGCGAGTGCGTCGGCTACCGGGTCTCCCACACCTTCCCCGTGTGCGGGCACACCGCGAGGGTGAGGGGCTCGCGCCCTTCGGGCAGGAAGCGACGGAGCCGACAGGCGGCCAGGTCGGCGTAGCCGCCGAGGTCCGCTAGGCGGTGCTCGCCGCTGGTCGACGAGGTGATCAGCGCGCGCAGGCGTACCGGCACAGCGCGGTCAGTGAACCGCTGACTCTCTGAGTGCGGCGTTACGAAACCAGCGATGGATGCCGTGTGACAGGCAGGACCGACTGATCCTCGACGGTTCGCTCCGCCTGGCTGATCTCGGCCCAGACGGCGTCGAGAGACAGGCCGAGGGTGTCGGCGATCGCTGCGATGGTCGGGAAGGCGGGGGTAGCCACACGGCCGGATTCGATCTTCCGCAGAGTTTCTGGCGAGATGTGCGAAGCGAGCGCCACGTCCAGCATCGAGCGGCAGCCCCGGGCTCGGCGGAGCAGGGCGCCAAGGCGCTGTCCGCGTTCTACCTCGGCGGGGGTGAGCGGCAACCTGACCATGACCCCATTCTAATACCGGTACAGTTAGACCGGGATAGTTATTGGACATACATGAGAGGTCCCCCATGATTGAGATCCTGAACTCCGCGCGGCTCGAGCGGGCGAGGGACACCGGCGCCCTGGTCGGAAACATCCTGCACACGCTGAAGCAGCGCAGCACGGTCGGGACGAACCTGCTGGACATCGACCAGTGGGCCAAGGAGATGATCACCGAGGCGGGAGCGCAGTCCTGCTACGTCGACTACGCGCCTTCGTTCGGGCGCGGCCCGTTCGGGCACTACATCTGCACGGCCGTCAACGACGGAGTGCTCCATGGGCGGCCTCACAACTACACGCTGGCAGACGGGGATCTGCTGACTCTCGACCTCGCCGTAGCCAGGGGCGGGGTGGCCGCGGACGCCGCGATCAGCTTTCTGGTGGGCAAGGCCAGGCCAGCGGAGAGCGTCGCGATGATCGAGACGACCGAACGTGCACTCGCCGCCGGCATCGCCGCCGCCAAGCCTGGGGCGCGCATCGGCGACCTCTCCCACGCCATCGGCACGGTCCTCAGCAAGGCGGGCTACCCGATCAACACCGAGTTCGGAGGCCACGGCATCGGCTCGACCATGCACCAGGACCCACACATCGCGAACACCGGACGGCCCGGCCGCGGATACAAGCTGCGCCCCGGACTGCTGCTCGCCCTGGAGCCCTGGGTCATGGCCGACACTGCCACACTCGTCACCGACGCCGACGGTTGGACGCTGCGCAGCGCGACAGGCTGCCGGACCGCGCACAGCGAGCACACCATCGCCATCACCGACAGCGGAGCCGAAATTCTCACCCGACCGTAGGGGGGGTAGCGCCGAGTCCGCCAGATGCGGCTTGAGCTGGAACTGCCGCCAGATCCGACCCACGGTCGACTTCGACAGGCCACTGTGCTGCGCCATCGATGTTCGCGACCAGTAGGTGGCGTTTTTCGGCAGCTGTTCCAGCGTGGTGACTACCACCACCTCCACCTGATCAACGCTGATGGTGGGCGGCCGGCCCGGCCGGGGCTCGTCGACCAGTCCGTCCAGCCGCTCGGCAAGGAAGCGTCGCCGCCACTTGCGGACGGTGTCCGCGGTCACCCGCAGATCCCGGGCAACCGCGACACTCGGCGGTACTTCCGGCCCCGCACACGCCAGCACGATCCGACGCCCGCAGAGCCAGGGCCTGGGCCGATGTCACCCGACGCGTCCACCGCTCCAACTCAGCCCGCTCGTCATCAGACAGCAGCAACGGCTCCAACTTCGGGCCCCAGGCGGCCTGCGGCCCCTGCGCGCCCTGGACGCCACCGACGACTAATGACCGGGCGCCGAGGCGGTCCGCGGATGGCGGAAATCGTGGCGCGGCCGTTCTGGCCGTACTGCCGGGCGGCCGGTGTTCGTCAGGGTGTCTTCGAGTGGGGGGCGTCTGCTGCCCTGCTGTGTGCTGTGCCGGTGAGTTCGGTCTGTGAGAGTGCGGCGAGGAGTTGCAGCTTCTCGTCGCTGTCGCTGTCCTTGTCGGGGTAGTAGACGACGAGGATGACGTCGTCGATGGGGAGTTTGTTGCGGTGGAGGCGTAGTTCACCGTCGACGGGGTGGTGGACGGTGGTGGCGCCTCCGTCGAGACTGCGGACGTCGTGTCGGGCCCACAGGATGCGGAACCGCTGACTGGGCAGTGCGAGTTCTCCGACGAGTTCGACGAACCAGGGGTTGCCGGTGTCGTCCCCGATGGTGGTGCGAAGAGCGGCGACGAAGCTGGCGGCGGCTTTGGCCCAGTCCTGGTGAAAGGCTTGTTCCTCGGGATCGAGAAAGAGGGAACGAAGCCGGTTCTGGCCAGGCCGCAGGCGCGGGGAGAGCGCGACGGCCATGGGGTTGGAGGCCAGGACGTCGAAAGCGCGCCCTTCGACGAACGCGGGGATCTGGAGGTGGGCGAGGAGCTGGTGCACCCGTGCCGGTACGTGCTCGGGCCGCTTGCGGCGCGGTGCCCTGGGGCGTGCTGCCGTGAGGCCGAGCAGATACGTCCGCTCGATGTCGTCGAGACACAGGACGCGCGCGAGTGATTCGAGGACCTGCGGTGAGGGATTCTTGTCGCGGCCGCGTTCCAGTCACAGGTAGTAGTTGGGGCTGATTCCGGCGAGCAGGGCGACTTCCTCACGGCGCAGACCGGGCACGCGGCGGTTACCGCCAGGCGGGATCCCTGCCTGCGCCGGGGAGACCAGCTCACGCCGGGCGCGAAGGTAGCTGCCGAGCCGGTTGCCGGATTCCTCATCCTTCATACCGACACCGTAATGCGGTGCGCGTGTCTCAGAGGGGCCCTGGCAGGACCAGGGAAGACGGGGGCCCTGCCACACCCGGCGAATGCCGTCAAGACTGCGATAGCACTGTTTTGAAAGAGACAGAGAGCATCACTGTCTGCGCCGCGGACCTGAACGCCGGCGCCTTGAACCGTTGCCTACGTGCTCACCGGGTGGTCGGGAGGAGGTGGCCAGGCCGCTGGCGGCGCATAACCTGCTCCAGCTCACCGCAAACGGGACCAGAGCCAATTCTCGTGAACATCTGCGGAGCTCGGGCCCTCCCTCGCCTCCCGAACCGGTGGACAAACGCTGCTGCTGAAAGTGAACGAAGTCATCCGGGGCGTTTCCCAGGGCCCACCGACGGTCGTCACAGCCACCACAGGACCAGGCCTGTGGTGAGTCCGCACGCATCACAGCTCAGCGGCTCGCTGGAGTTGGCCATGAGCACGCCGTCGAAGCGTGGCAGGTCGCTGTCATACACCCTGAGCGCAGTTGACTCGTGCGCCCCGCGCTCGAGACGGCCCGGAACGCCGGTTGCGCAGTTCATGAGACGAAGAGCCCCGGCCAGCCGGGGGTAACTGCCCGGGGCGGTATGGGGGGCGCCTGCGGCGCCAGGTTACGAGGCCTGCCAGACGGGGCACGTCTGGCAGGTGCCTCCGATGCGCTCGCCATACAGGCCGGCTTCGTTCAGGGCTGTCTGCTGGTCGGCGTTGTCAGCTTTCATCAGCCTCTCGCCCGGCGCCGTCACCCGTAGTCGCAGTGAAGTCGGTGGGGCGTCCCAGCTGCTCGATGGTGTCCACTTCCTTGAGGCGGAGTTGGAGGCGTTCACGGATTCGGTCGATCGCGTTGGCTCCCAGGGGCAGCCGCAGCGGGGGCTTGTCCATCTGGGTAGCGGTGATGATGGCCCGAGCCGCGCGGGCGGGATCGCCCGGCTGGGTCCCGTGCATCGCCAGGAACTGCTTCTTGGCCGGGTCCAGGGCAGGCCGGTAGTCCTCGATGGGGTCGGCGAAGCGCACGGAGCGGCCGCTGAAGTCGGTGCGGAAGGGGCCGGGTTCAACGATGACGACGTGGATGCCGAGGTGGGCGACCTCGGCGGCCAGGCCTTCGGAAAGCCCTTCGAGGGCGAACTTGGTGCCTGCGTAAGCGGTTCCGCCCAGGGTGGCCATGACCCCTCCGACCGACGACATCTGCACGATGCAGCCCGAGCGCTGCTCGCGCATCGTGGGCAGAACGGCCCGGGTCACGTCCAGGGCGCCGAAGACGTTGGTGTCGAACTGGCGGCGCAGATCCGCGTCGGAGAGTTCTTCCACCGCGCCGCGCAGGGCGTAGCCGGCGTTGTTGACGAGGACGTCGATCCGGCCGAACTCCTTGAGCGCGATGGCCACGGCGTCGCGGACCGCGGCAGGCTCGGTGACATCGAGAGGTACGGCGTGGACGCGCTCGGGTGCGAGGGCCACGAGGTCGCTCAGGGTCGTGGTGTCGCGCGCCGTGGCGACGAGCCGGTCGCCGACGGCGATGACCTCGCGGGCCAGGGCGCGGCCCAGGCCGGTGCTGGTGCCGGTGATGAACCAGACCTTGCCGGTCTCGTGGGCGGGGGGCTGCGACGGCATCGGGGTTCCTTTCCATGCCGCTCCAAGTGGCACTGGTGGGCGACTGGAGCACAGATACGGATCGGTGATTCAGGGTCCGGCTTCGTGGACCTGCTGGACGGGTTGGGGGCGTCGGCGGGTCGGCGATCCGGGCGGTGTGGGTGTGAGAGTTAGCTCGCGGACCGGGAGGGCGGCAGGTTCTCCGCGGTTTGCTGCTGCGTCGGGGGGTGTGGAGCAGGAGGGTCGGAGGCTACTTCGAGGGTCTGCGCGATGTGAGGGAAGGCGCGACGGCCCATCGAGGCGGCGATGAGCAGGACGACTGCGAAGATGCCCAAGCTCGTCCAGGCCAGGGGGGCTGTCCCATCGGCGGCGTAGAGGACGCCTCCCAGGAGGGGGCCGGCGGCCATGCCTGCGTTGAGCATCGTCACCAGCATCGACTGGGCGACCTCCAGGGAGGAGTCAGCCACGCGGGCGGAGGCGGCCTGCAGCATCGTCGGGGCAGCGCCCAGGGCCCCTCCCCATACCGTGATCGCGGCGACCGTGACGACGGGGCTTGATCCGAGAGTGGCGAGCAGCGCCATGGCGCCGGTGAAGGCGGTGAAGGCGGTCAGAACGACGGCGCGCAGGTTCCGGTCGATCAGCGCTCCGGTCAGCCAGAGGCCGGCGATGGCTGCGATTCCGAAGCCGAGCAGGACGAGATCGACGCGGCCCTCGAGGCCCGAGGAGGACAGAAAGGAGGCGATGTAGGTGTAGAGGTTCATGTGGGCGACTTCGAAGGCGAAGGCGATCAGCATGAGGACCGCGATGCCGGGCCGCAGCAGCACCTGGGTGACCGGGATGCGCTCGTGGGCGGGTTCCGCCTCGAGGGGCGGGACGGCCGCGCGCACCCAGAAAGTGACGACAAGGCCCAGGACGGCCATCACGGCGAAGGTGGAGCGCCAGCCGATACCGGTGCCCAGGGCGGTGCCCGCGGGGATGCCCAGGGCCAACGCGACGGGGACGCCGCCCATGGAGACGGCCAGGGCCTTGCCCTTGCTGGATGCGGGGACCAGACGCATGGCGTATCCGGCGAGCATGGCCCATTGCAGGCCTGCGCCGAGTCCGGCGAAGAGGCGGCCGGTGAAGGTCAGGGCGTACCAGGGGGAAAGGGCCGTGGCGGCATTGGCGGCGACGACGGCGAGGAGGGTGGCCAGCAGGACCGGGCGGCGCGGCCAGCGCCGGGTCAGGGCGGTGAGCGGGATCGCGGCCAGCATCGAGCCTGCGGCGTAGACGGTGACCAGTTGTCCGGCGGTGGATTGGGAGGTGTCGAGTCCGTTGCTGATCTGCGGCAGCAGGCCGGCGGGGACGGTCTCGGTGAGCACCGTGACGAACCCGGAGACCGCCAGGGCGAGCAAGCCGGCCCAGGGCAGACCATGGCGGTCCTGTGTGGTGGACGGATCTGCCACTAGCCCCTCCTCGTATGATTATCTTGAGCGCCAAGATAAATTATCTTGAGACTCAAGGGAGTGTCAAAGGTGCCCGTACCCAAGCCGCCATCGACGGAGCTACAGGACTCAGTCGCGGCCGAACTGGCCTCATGGATCGCCGACATGCCGGACGTCGACGCGCACATTGAAGCGGCCCGTCAGCGCATCGGCCGCATGGCCCGCCTCTTCGACCGCCTGCTCACCCGTGTGGCAGCCGACAACGGGCTGACGGCCGGGGACTGGGCGGCCCTGTCCGCTCTGCAGCGGTCCGGGGCCCCCTACCAGGCCTCCCCCACCGCACTGTCGCAGCAACTCGGGGTCACCTCGGGCACGATGAGCGTGCGCCTCAACCGCCTCTCCAGCGCAGGTCTGGTCGAGTCGGTGACCGCGACCGACGGGCGCAGCAAACCAGTACGCCTCACCGCGCGCGGACAGGCCCGCTGGCGCGCGGCCACCCAGGAGCGCACCGCCCAGGAGCAGAGTCTGTTCACCGAGGCCCTCACCGCCGACGAACTCAGGGAGCTCAACCTGCTGCTGAGCCGTCTGCTGCGCCGCCTGGAAGACGAGTTCGGGCAGGTCTCACGTCACGACGTCCCCAAGGACGCATAGGGCGTTCCTGCGTTCGAGGGCGCCAACTGAGGCCAGTCCAACCCGAAATCGGGAACTTCTCGGAGTCTGATGATGGTGAGCGGCAGTGGGGAGCGGATGAGCTCACCAAGTGGCCCGTCCACGCCTTGGCGGAGAACACTCGCCTGATGGCGACCGGCGACGGGGTCGGTGTCACCCCCATCGCCCCCGGCATGGTCGACACCCCGTTCTGGGACAACCGCGGCGGCAGGCCCGACGCACCGATCATGACCGCCGAGCAAATCGCCGACTCCATTCTCTTCGCCCTCAATCAGCCAGACGGGATGGACATTAATCACATCTTGATGCGGCCCATCGGTCAGATCAACTGACCTCGCGCCAAGGAGAGTTGCGCCCCGCATCCATCGGTGCGGGGCGCAACTCGTTACAGACTGTGTGTGACTCCCAGGCGCGCGTTCGACGGTGATGCGGGCGCGGCCTCCCGCCCAGCGTTCCACCGCACCCGCCCACACCCAACATTCGTCGAACACGGACAACGACAACGGCGTTCACAAACAGGCGACACCCAGCCGTCAGCGTCGTCGCCACCGCGCAGCCTTGCGTACGAGCCCCGCGTCGTCCTCCCCTTTCACTGGTGAACACGACGCGTGATCTCCAGCGGGTTCTGGCTATATCGCCGTACGGCCGGGCTGTCGCCGCGAGGCAGCTGACGCTGCAGGGGTAGGTCTGTTGCGGCGTCACTGCCGGTCGGCTTCACTGCTGGTGGCCCTCGGGGGCTTCGTGTCGCGGTGGTTCCTCAGTCGGGAAGAAGATTGAACTCACCAGGTGGGGGTTGCGGCCCGGCGCGGGCCCGTTGCCCGCGCGTGAAGCGAAGGAATGACGCACAACTCGCTGATCATCTCGGCGAGTTCGTCGGGCCTGAGCCAGAGGGTGCCCTGCCGGTAGCCCACAGAGTCGGCGAACGGGTCGGCTCCTGCCGGTCGAGGTAGGCGTTGAACTCGGCGAGCAGGGCGGCCATGGCGGCGGCGAAACCGCGGCGGTGGTCGTCCAGGGACATCGACGCGCCCGCCTCGGGGCCGATCACCATCCGGTCTCGGCGCAGTCGGTAACGCCGCTCCACCGCACCGCGCACCCGCTGCTCGTCCACCACCTCCAGCACTCCCCCTCAGCCAGCAGGCCGACGTGCCGATACCCTCGGCCAGAAGGCGCACCGCCCGACCACGAAACCTGCTGGCTACGACTGATCTCCGCGCCCGCCGCGCATGCGAACGGAAAACTGTGGGAGGGCACCAAGGACGCCGCTACTGCCTTCCCCGGGATGCGCGAGCACACGCGGCGAGCATCCTGGAATGGTTTGTAGGCATGCCCAGCACGCCCGCTTTGCCCGTCAATGAATATGGCCCGTTGCGGTTGATTACGTTGAATACGTGGCCACCGTGCTTGTCTCCGCCGAAGATGATGCCTCTCGCACCGTCCCCCGCGTTTTTCATGTCTCGCACGATCCAAGAGAAGGACCTGCGCTCAGGCACACCAGTACGGCTGCCCCGGCTCCGTACACGGGTAGCCATCGGGTTGTCGTGGCTGCCAGGCAGTCAGCCGCGGCGCTGTGGCGCTGGATGTGCGCGTAAGCCAGCGCAGCTCGTTCGTCGCCGGTCGGGTTCGTCAACGCCACACGGCCGCTCTCGTATGCGCCCGCCCCCACCTACCCCTTGCGGGTGCCTGGCATCGGAAAGGCCACTTCCAGCGCTGCATCATGGGGCCACTGTGATCGCCGCGCACAGGCCTACGATCCGGGAATAGGCCGCCAGATTCCTTGCGTAGGCACAATTGAGGCCGGGTGCCCACGCCGGTAGCTGGTAGTCGGGTAGAAGGAGAAAGTCACAGCAAGGAGCGTGACTCCGATGTATGTGGAGAACCACTCCCAGGCGCCCTGTGCGAGGGCGGCCGTCAGTACGGCGGCGCGCGCGATACCGATGACCGTCCCACAAGCCCGCCCGATCGGCGGGGCTGCTCCGTCGTTCGCGAAGCCGGCCTTGCGGGGCCACGAAACGCCACCAGCCCTGCCCGCGACGCCAGCCGGGCAGTTCACCTGGGCGGTTCACCGGACCTGCTCGTGTTCCCCACACTTCTAGCCTGGCCAGGCGAGCCGGCGGAGCTTACTTCTCGGCGGCAGGGACGAGGCCCGGGGCGAACCTGTAGGAGAGGGATTCCATCAGCGGCTTGCGCTTGGTGTTGTGGAAAGCCGCGATACGCCACTTCCCGTCGTGTTGGCGAACCAGGGTGTACGTCTGGATCTTGGTGAGCTTTGGCGGCCGCTTGCTTTTGTAGGTGTCGCCGCGTCCATGGACGACGGCTACATCCGGCCCGAGGAAGCGGATGTCGAGCACTTCGTCCGCGAGTTTGGCGCCCTTGAGGAACCCCGCGAACAGCGAGCGGTGGCTGTCCACGATGTCCTGACGCCCTTGGTAGAGGGTGCCGATGAAGGTGATGTAGGTGGCGTCCTCAGTGAACAGCTCGCCGTAGGCCTGGGCGTCGTGCCGCCCCCAGGCGGCGACGAGTTCGTTCAGTACCGAGGTGACCGCAGCGACGTCGTCCGTGGTCGTCATGGCGGGCGACTCCCCCTTTGGTTAGACTGAAGCAGAATCTGACTGAATACAGTATCTGCATGCGTGCAGGTAACTCTAGGAGGTGGCTCCACCGATGACAACCCCCGCAGACGCCGCGGATGAGCATGTGGTGTTCCGTGAGTACCTGGATGCGGTCGGCCTCCAGGGCCTGGCCAGTGCGGAGGCGGCAGGACTGCACACCTCGGAGTGGTACGCACTCAGCCTGATCACACGGGAAGGCAGCCTTACTTCAGGCGAGTTGGCCTCCAGGACCGGGCTGACCACTGGCGCCACCACCCGCCTGATCGACCGCCTTGAGCGGGCCGGGTACGCGCGCCGCGCCGCGGACCCCAAGGACCGCAGACGCGTGATCGTCGAGCCGGTCCTCGACGCACTCGACCGCATCGAGGAGGTCGTGAGCCCGGCCCGCCGCCACATCGCCGAGATCCTGGCACGCTACACCCCCCAGCAACGCGCCCTCCTCTTCGACTACTTCAGGCACGCCGCCCCCGCCTTCCACGCAGCCACCGAGGAGATCCGCAAGACCCCCACCCCCGGCCGCAACAGAAGATGACGGACTCCGAGGACTTCCAGCGGCACGGCCCATATGCTCGGAAAGCATTGAGGACGGTCCATGTGCTCGGGAAGCATTGAGGGAGGCCGCGGCTGCCAGCCTGCCCTGGAGGATCGCCAGATGGGAGAGGCGTCCCAAGTTCCGGGCCGGCACACCCGGAGATGTCGAGGCGCGGTTACACAGCTGCCCGCCAACCCACATGCTCACGCTCAGCCCCACCAACTCAAGCACCCACCCGTCAAATGAAACGCTCCATCACAACGACCAACCCTGAATCCACCGAGCAGTTCAGGTGCCTGGCTAACGTGCCACGGCTGAAGCACCGTCAGCCGCCTCGTCACCCTCGACGAGGAGCTGCGGGCCGTTGTACCGCCGACTCACCAATTTGAGATGACTTCTTACTGATCTTTTCGTAAGTTCGGTGGGTGTGGTGGTCGTGTGGGTGGGAGGCTGTCGGGGTGGCATATCAATCTTCCCCTTCGGTTGCCGGCTCCTCCCTTCCTCCTTTGTCGCGGCCTCAGTTGGCGGAGGCGCGTCGTGTTCGGGCAGTCGAGTTGTTCGAGGGCGGCGTCTCGAATGCGGAGATCGCGAGGGCGGTGGGGGTGTGTGCCGAGAGTGTGCGGCGTTGGCGGCGGGTGTGGGAGCAAGACGGTGCTTCGGGCCTGCGGAGACGGGCAGCCACCGGACGCCCACCCAAGCTGGACGACACCCAGGTCGAGATGGTCCGGGCCGCGTTGGAGCAGGGCGCCCAGGCTCATGGTTTCGAGGCCGACCTGTGGACTCTGGAACGAGTCGGCGCGGTCGTCACCCGGGCAACGGGGGTGGTGTTGTCGAGGGCGTCGGTGTGGCGGCTGCTGACCGGCCGGCTCGGATGGAGCCTGCAACGGCCCGAGCGGCGGGCGGTCGAGCGGGACGAGTCGGAAATCGCCCGCTGGATCGCGCACGAGTGGCCGCGCATCAAAAAGGGGCCGTGAACACACAGGTCCAAGCCCCGTGGACCGGGGAAAGCCGGGTTCCAAGAGGCACATCCTGTCGGACGCGAACGGACTGCCCCTGGTCGTCGGCCTCTCCGCCGCGAACGTCCACGACAGCCTCACGCTGAAGCCCATGGTCAAGGGTCACCAAACGAGACACGACCCCTGCCGCGGACGCCACTTCAAGCCCCAACGCCTCCACGCGGACAAGGCTTACGACATCCCCCACCTGCGGCGATGGCTCAAGGCATTACGGGCCAGCCCTTAAGCTAAGGCGGACATCTGGGATCGGGGTGTCGGATGGCATGGGGACGGACGTTCAAGACTGCTCAGCCAGGTGCCGTCCGTGCACGTGGGCATGTCGCCTTTCGGGCCGGAGTCTGACGAGTCTCAGCTTTGGGTGGCATGACAGTGCCCGTGGGCGACTTCGGGCGGGCACAGGGCCGCTGTGGCGCCACGGGCAGCCGAACGGTCTGCGCTTCGGCCAGATCCTGTCAACGACTGCCGCCAGGATGCGCGGCTTGAAGCCGGGGCGTGGGTGCCGAGCGACGACTGCGGTGCGGGCCGCCTCGTCGATGTGGTGGTAGCCGATGCCGAGGACTTCGTACTCCACACCTGCGGTTACCAGCGCCACCTCCGGTTCCATGAACTCGGGGATGCCCGGGGTGGTGTGCAGGGCGATGGCGGTCCACACCCGTCGGACACTGTCCTCACCCGCCTTCTCCTGGTGACAGCCAGCAGAGGGCCGACGCCGGTGATCGCCGCCGCGCGGTGCGCGCCAGGGGGGTGTCCTGCGGATCAGGCCGCCGACGCCGCATGAGCGTGGCATGAGCCGATCGTGAGCGACGTGGCAGAGCCTTGTCCTGTGCCGGTCGCGGTGGCAACCCGTTTCTGCTGCGTGGCCGGCGGCACTCCGTTCCCGGAGGGTTCGGAGCTGATGCACACCTCGCTCACCACGGGCTCCGCCTTGCCTGGACGGCCTCGCCCGGAGTCGTGAACGGAATCGCAGGACGCAATCCGCACTTCAGGTGGAAGGTAAGGAAAACAAAAATGAGCAGCAGAATACGCAGCCGGCGGCTGAAGGCGGCCACGGTGGGAGCAGCGGGTGTCATGGCGGCGCTGTGCCTGACCATCACCCCGGCGCAGGCAGATTCGCCTGGCGGCGGCGGCAGCCTGATGCCGGACTCCGGGGTTGGTTCCGTCCCCGAGACCACCGACGACTGGACCACTCCCGAGGGGCTCGCCAAGTACCTCTCCGGCTGCGGTGAGACGTGCACCTTCGTGCCCCTCGAAAAGGTCGGGGAGCCGAGTTACGGTACGGCGACGAGGGTGGGGACGCCCAGTCAGAACTGCTCCGCCACCGAAAAGGCTCCACAGAAGTACGAGGAGGCTCAGACCACCGGCCAATCGACCACCGTCGGCCTGTCGATCGAAGGCCTCGGGGCGACGGCGAAAGTCGAGCAGAGCTGGTTCAAGTCGAACACCGTGAGCAGTGCGCTCACCGGCACACTGACCCCCCATCAAACCGGCTGGTTCGAGGAGGTTCCCGTCACCCAGAAGGCGAAGGGGACTTGGAAGATCGCAGGCGTCGATAATACAAACCCCTTCAGCGAGGCGAACAAGTACACCGCCGTTGGGCCGCGCGAATTCCAAAACGTCGAGTCGGACATCACTTACAAGATCATCAGGTTCCAGTCCAAAGACATGACTGCCGACGAAGTCAAGAATCTGTGTGGCAAGGACGGCCCGGTCTAGTTCAGTTGGCGCGCGGAGTTTGGTGACTGCCGACACGCCGTGAGCGGACCGAAACGGGACGAGGGCCTTCTGGCTCGGTGCGGATTGCGAGATCTGCAACCGGTGACCAGGAGGCCCCACCTGCTGGTGGAGTACGGCAACTGGAGATCGCGGGCTTCACTGCGGATGCGATGTGGGACATGGTCATGGCCGGGAGTCCAGGGTGCGACCTCGCCGTGTATCAGGATCCTGATTTCGCGGCTGGTTACCGCAGGGCCTTGGACGAGGGTTTTGTTCAAGGTGCTGCTGGTTACGCCCGCAACACGGTCCTGTCCATGGGGCGGTGGCCGTTCGCCCTCGACGAGATCAATGTCCCGGTCGAGATCTGGTACGGCGAACGGGACACCAGCCACTCGCCCGATAACGGAGCACTGCTCGCTACCCGTATACCCGGTGCTCATCACCGTGTCGTACCGGGGATCGGCGGCGCGCTGCTGTGGACACATTCCGAGTCGATCCTCACTTCGCATCTTGAGAAGGCGTCTCCGCCCGCGTTACCACGGCGCTGGCGGTTGGCCCGCTGATCCTTGCGCTCGAAAATCGTGTGCTTGTTCTGCCGACGCCGCAGATAGCGGCGATTCCGGCGGGACGAGTACGCCTACTGGCCCGCGAGAAGCACACAGCCCAGGCCGTCACCCTGGTCCGGCACACCGCCGATCAGCTCACCGGCGCCTACGACCAGCGCTCACCGCGCTATCTCGCTGCCCTCGGCCTCTTGCTCCTGCGCGGCGTCACCGCGGCCAGCAGCGGCGGTGACCGCTCCGCCACCAAAGACTTCCTCACCGAGGCGAAGGACGTCGCCCGCTACGTCGACCTCGACCGCCCCGACGCCTGGGCCAACTTCAGCCCTACCAACGTCGCCCTCCACACTGTCAGCGCCGCCGTCACCTTCGGCGACGCGGGCGTGGCCCTGGAGACTGCCACTCCCGGCGACCCTCGCCCGTTGCCGCCGGCGGATGCGATCGCCGTCGCTCGTGCCACGTTCAACACGATCAACAAGTGGGCCGCCGGGATCTCCGACACCCTCGCGGTGGGCATTCTGTGCGAGGCGTACGGCTTCGGTATCCCCACCGCCGTGCTCCCGTACCTGAACTCGGCCCAGGCAGCCCATCCTGCATACCGGCAGAGCCTGGACCGTTTGCGCGAGATGGGCGTCCTGATCGGCTCGTACGAACTTCACAAGCCCAAGGCCGGCGGCGGTGCTGATCGTTTCCGCTGGGAGGAGGCGCTGGAACTGCTCGTCCCCCGACTGTCTCCTCGGACCTGATCGCTTGTGCTCGTGGACGACGAGGGTGACGCGGACGCCGGACGCGCGCAGTTCACGGGCGAGGCTGACGGCGTGCTCCAGCTCCGGGCGCTCGGTGGCGCGGCTGGAAACCTTCTCCGAGAGATCCGGGCGACACCGGCCTCGGCCAGGGAGTCGAGTGGGGAGTCGAGGGACTGGCGGATGGTGGAGGCACGGGCATAGTCGAGGCGGACGTGTCCGGACGGCTCGGCGCCGGCGTCCTCTGGGCGCGGCAGTTCGGTCCAGGGGCCCCCAGCTTGCGTACGGCTGGGGTGGGCACGTTGAGGGCCTTGGCGAGGGAGGACACGCCCGGGAAGCGTGCGGTGTGGTCCTGGAGGGCCACCCTGGCCTCGGTTCGTCTGCGAGGCGATGGAGATCGGCGGCAGCATCCAGCCATTCAGGCAGAAAAAGCGGGGACGGAAGCACGGCGGCAAGATCGGAGTGCGCCCCGGCGGCTCCGCCCGGCTCCCGTCGGCGCGCCCTCTTCGCGACACCCACCGTGCGCTTCTCGATGCGCAGGTCGAAACGTTTCTCCGTCCTTGCACGCATCCCGCTCGCCTCATGCTTCATTTTCGACGAACCTCGTGAGTCGCGGTACAGCTCTCCGGCCATTTAAGAACTTTACATATGATCCCATTTTCTCTGGCGACCTTGCTGCGGCATCCACCTATGCACGTAGCTATTGCGTGCACCCGCTTCCTTGTTCCGGCTCCCGATGAGCCTGGACAGGACGGCAGTGAACCGGCCTCCGGTTCGCAGCCGTCCAGGAGGGGCGGTCGTGACACCTGTACGTGAGGAGACGTCATGAAGAAGGCTTACGAGGCGCCGACACTGGTCCGGCTCGGGACGTTCCGGAAGAAGACCGGGCTCTTGCAGAGCTCCGGCAACGACCGTCTCATCCTGAGCAAGAACTGACGAGCGACGGTCCTGACCCGACGTCATGACTGAACTGCACGAGAGTGCGGGGACGGGCCCCGGCGACGCGCACTTCACGGTCTTCACCGACCGGGAGGACGCGGCCGCCGTGGCCCGCTCCTTCGCCCGCCCCGGAACGCGAATCCTGCAGCACGCTTCGGGCCGGCCCTGGCTGGTGGGGCAGTGGCACGAGCAGGAGATCGTCACCGCGCGCGCCGGCCACACGGCCCTCGCCGTCATCGGCTGCTGTCCGATCGATGCCGTAGAGCTCGAGCGCCAAGCCGGGCGGCTACGTGATCTCGCCGAACTCGACGCACTGGCCCGCTCCCTTCCCGGTAGCTTCCATCTCGTCGCCGCGCTCGACGGGCGGCTCAGGGTGCAGGGCACCGCCTCCGGGCTCCGGCTGGTCTTCCACGCCCCCGTTGACGGAACACAGGTGGCTGCCACCCGCGCCGACGTACTCGCCGCCGCGCTCGGCGCCGACCCGGACGAGGAGCAACTGGCCGTCCGGCTGCTGTGGCCGGTTCCCCATCCACTCGCCGAGGTACCCATGTGGCGAGGCATCACCGCCGTGTCCCCCCAGGACGCGCTGATCGTCTCGCCGGACGGCCGGACCGTACGCCACTCGCGCTGGTGGACACCGCCGGAACCGGTACGCACGCTCGCCGATGGCGCCCCTCTCGTCCGCGAAGCCCTGGCCGCGGCGGTCGACGCCCGTACCCGGCAGGGTGGCGTGGTCAGCTGCGACCTGTCAGGCGGCTTGGATTCCACCTCCATCTGTTTCCTGGCGGACCGCTCACCGGCACGGGTAGTGGCCAGCACCTGGCCGGGTCGTGACCCCGCCGACACCGATCTGTACTGGGCAGAACAGGCCGCCCGCTCGTTGCCGGACATCGACCATGTGGTCTGGGACGCCGATACCTCGCCGCTCGTCTACACCGGCCTGCTCGGCATCGATGACCTGCTGGACGAACCGACCATCGGCGTCATGGACCGCTCGCGGGTCCTGCACCACCTGCCCGGCCTGGCGGAGCGCGGCAGCCGATTGCACCTGACCGGCATCGGCGGCGATCACGTGGCCTGGTGCTCGGAGGCGTACTACCACCGACTGCTCCGCACCCGCCCGCTGTTCGCGCTGCGGCAGCTGCGCGGCTTCAGGGCCCTGTGGCAGTGGCCACTTGGCGGCACGGCACGCGCGCTGGCCGACTCACGGCCCTACGGTAAGTGGCTGGCCGACTCCAGCTGCCGCCTGCGAGACCCACTACCCGCCACCGTCAGCACCAGCCTCGGCTGGGGCATGCCCCCTCGCCTTTTCGACTGGGTCACCCCCGACGCCGAACGGATGGCCCAACGGGCGCTGCGCGAGGCCGCCATGACCGCCGTGCCGCTGCACCCGGACCGCGGCCTGCACACCGACCTCGAACAGATCCTTTCCTGCACCCGCATCATCCGCCAGTGGGACCGGATGGCGGCCCGGGCCGGCGTACCGATGGCATCGCCGTTCCTCGACGACCGCGTCATCGAGGCATGCCTCGCCATCCGCCCGAGCGAGCGCGTCACGCCCTGGCAGTACAAACCCCTCCTGACCGCCGCCATGAGCGGGATCGTGCCCGATGCGTGCCTGCGGCGCACCAACAAGGCCGCCGCTTCCATGGACGCATCCAACGGACTGCGCGAACACCGCGCCGATCTGCTGGCGCTCTGGGCGGACTCCCGGCTGGAACAGCTCGGCCTGGTCGACGGCGCAGCGCTGCGCCGGCTCGCCCAACGCCCGGCCACACCCGAACTGCGCGACGCGATCCTCTATTCGACCATCGCCGCCGAAGTGTGGCTGCGCGGCCTCCACCGAACCACCGAGCCCAAGGCTCCCGCCTCCTCATGACCACCGTTCCCCGGTAGAAAGGCACACGCATGGCATTGAAGTTCGGGGCCAATGTCTCCACTGCCGAGACGGACTACGGCACAGTCCTCCTGGACGAACGCGCCGGGGACTATTGGGAGTTGAATCCCACCGGCACCCTGGTGGTCAACACGCTGATGGCGGGCGGTGACGAAGCCGCCGCGGTCGCCGCGCTCGCCGACGAGTTCGACATCGACCTCGTCCAGGCGAAGCAGGACGTCGACGCCCTCGTACAGCAACTGCGGGCCTCGGGGCTGGCCGAATGACGACCCCCAGCGCCCTGGAGCGGCCCACCGGCGTGCCCTTCGCCCGGCGCCTGGCCGCCCGACTCGTCCTGCCCCCCGCCCTCGCGCTCTCACTCCTGCCGCCCCGCCGGATCCGCGCCGTGCTCCACCTCACATGTCGCGGAGCCACGCCGGCCACCGCCGCACAGGCAAAGAACGCACGGGACGCGATGTGCGCGGTGAGCCTGCGCTGCGCAGGCCCGAAAGGCTGCCTGCCCCGGTCTCTGGGAGCGGCGCTGCTGTGCCGCCTGGGAGGGAGCTGGCCGACCTGGTGCACCGGGGTGCGCGTGGTGCCGCCGTTCACGGCGCACGCCTGGATCGAGGCGGACGGCCGCCCCGTGGACGAGGGTGTACCCGACGACTACTTCACCCGGCTCATCACGGTCGCCGCCGCGAGCCGATCAGGCCGATGACCGACACCGTCGTGGATCAGGCGCAGCCGGCGGCCGAGGGCGACCGCTCCACCCGGGCCGCGGTCGCCACCATGTACCGGCTCACCACCGGCCACCGGGCCTCCATCACCGTCGCCACCGTACTCACCCTCGTCGGCTCCGCGCTCGGGCTTGCCCAGCCGCTCGTCGCCCAACGGGTCGTGGACGCGAGCGGGCGCGGACAGATGTTGTGGCCACTGTTGCTGCTCCTCGCCGTACTGTTCGTCACCGAAGCGGCAACGGGCGCGGTGAGCCGCTTCGTTCTGGAGCGCATGGGCGAAAGCATCGTACGAGGGCTGCGCCACAGTCTGGTGGCGCGGCTGCTTCGGCTGGAGATGCGGGAGTACGACCGGCACCGCAGCGGCGACCTGATCTCCCGGGTCACTGCCGACACCACCCTGCTCAGAGAAGTCGTCTCCCAGGCACTGGTCGACCTGGTGACGGGTGCCCTCGTCGCGGCGGGGGCGATCGTCCTGATGTTGTGGATCGATCCGCTGCTGCTGCTCCTGGTCGCCCTCACCGTAGCTACCGCCGCCGTGATCGTCGCCTCGCTCCTCAAGGGCATCCGGGCCGCCTCCGAACGCATGCAGACCTCCGTCGGCGCGATCGCCGCCGACCTCGAACGCGCGCTCGGCGCCCTGCCGATGATCCGGGTTCACCGAGCCGAGGACCGTGAAGCGGGCCGCATCGGAGAATGCGTCGAATCGGCGTACAGCGCCGGCGTACGGACCGCGAAACTCGCCTCCGTGATGAGCCCCGCGGTCGAACTCGCGGTACAGGGCTCCTTCCTGATCGTCCTGGTCATTGGCGGCCTGCGGGTCAACGGCCACGCCAACTCCCTCGGCGACCTGGTCGCCTTCCTGCTGTACGCCTCGTACCTGGTCCTTCCGCTGTCCTCGGTCTTCCGGGCGGTCGGCCTGATCCAGCGTGGCATGGGGGCTTACCAGCGCATCGAGCAGGCGCTGTCCCTGCCGGCGGAGCCCTCCCAGGAGGCGCCGGCCGTCCGGGCATCCACGCGCGAACCGGCGCGGCGGACCGCCTCGTATCAGGAGCCCGCTCTCGCCCTGCGGAATCTCAGTTTTGGCTACGACCCGGACCGGCCGGTGCTGCGCGGCGTCTCGTTCACCGTCCCCCACCGGCAGCAGACAGCCCTGGTCGGCCTGTCGGGTGCCGGAAAGAGCACGATCTTCGCCCTCGTCGCCAGATTCTACGAACCGGACTCCGGGGCCCTGCTATTCGATGGCCTGCCCGCCACCGCACTGAGCCGCACCGCATGCCGCGGACGCATCGCCGTCGTCGACCAGAACACCCACGTCGTCCACGGTACCCTCTGGGACAACATCACCTACGCCACGCCCGACGCCACCGAGGCCGAGGCACGACGCGTCGTCGAGCTCGCCCAGCTGGAAGGGGTCGTGCGGCGGCTGCCGGGCGGCTTGTCGGGAATGCTCGGCGAGCGCGGCGGCACCCTGTCGGCGGGCGAGCGCCAGCGCGTGGCCCTGGCCCGCGCCCTGCTCGCCCGCCCCTCGATCCTCCTGCTCGACGAGCCCACCTCCCACCTCGACACCATCAATGAGACCGCGCTCACCACAGTGATGAAGGACGTCGCCCGGGAATGCGCCCTGCTGGTCATCGCACACCGGCTCTCCACGGTCCAGCACGCCGACCAGATCGTCGTACTGGACAGCGGCCGCACCGCCGCCCGCGGACGTCACGAGGAACTGCTCACCAGCAGCCCCATCTACCGCGAACTGGCTGCTGGACAGATGCTCCGCCCGGCCAACGCCCGGACCTCCGCCGACGCAACCGTCCGCCCCCACCCACGCCACCCGTTGTGAACCGGACACGGGCACGACGCCGAGAGGACCTCAGGCAGCCCGGCATCCCGCCCACTTATGACCGGCAGGCTACCGACCCCGCCCCACCGATGTCGGCGCTTGCCGCGAAGACCACAAGCTTACGAACCAGCCAGGATCAAGATCATTCCTTAGCGCTCAGTCCGCCAGCATTACCGGTGGGATCCCGAATGCGCGGCTGATCGGCAGGCGGTGGTGACCGACATCCGCGCCGGCATTCCGGGCCGGGGCGAGTGGCCGGTGGAGGACCCGGACATGCTGACCGTGACGCGGCCGCGCGCCGAACGCATCAAGGCCGACGGGTCGTGCCACGGACTCTTCCGGTGAGCGGCGCGCACGCCCGCCCGCGGCAGGACTCCATCGCCGTGGCGGTGTGGCGGCCCATCATGCTGCTCGCCGCCCTCGGGGTGAGAGCCCCGACCGCGTCCTCAGCGGCGCGGTAGACGCCCCCAGCGCCCCGTCCCGCGACACCATGCCGGACACCGCGGCGCCGACCGATGCAGCCGGGCACGCAGCTCCAACACGTCCCTGCCGGTGTGGGACACGCACCAGCGCCTAGGTGTATTGACCCGGGCTGGCGCCTGGGGGGGTGTCGGCCCGGCGGCTAGACAAGTACCTGATCGAGGGCGGTGACCTTCACCAGGCGGCCTTGGAGCAGGCAGCAGGCGAACTCGTACCAGGCGGAGGTGCACAGCAGCAGTCCGAGTCGAGTTGCTTCGGCCGGTCCATCCCCCAGCGCGGATGCACCGGCGCGTTCAGGCGAGCGGGCTGACCAGAGGGCTGAAGTGTCGCGACCACGGGCAAGAGGTGACAACAGCATCAGCCCTCCCGGACAGCCGGCTTCGTGTCCGGGCTGGCCAGGGCCCTTGTCCGGAGGCGTCCCGGACAGCCCGCACACCTCCCACAAGCCGGATGGCGGAAACGTTCGCCCAGGGTGCGAGCCTGCTCCGCCCTCCTCCGCTAAGCCCTGACACGGACCGTTGCCGCGGTAACCGGAGGTCTTGCGGGGCGTTCTACGGGCCGTATGGATCCGCGCTCCTGCACACAGCTGCTCCAAGTCTCCCTCCCAGGATTCGACGGACGGGTGCTGCCAGACCTGCTCCACCTTGCGCGCCGCCTCGGAGGCTGAACCGGGTCTTGCTCATCAATCGAGGTGCGAACGAGCCTGTCTGGTTGTGGTGGTGGTTCGCGCACGACGCCCCCTTGCTCCCGAATCCGCTCGCACCGCCGCCCGCCCGCCCGGAGAAGAATGGAACTACCCGATCCTCGATGCCGCCCCACGAGGGGACTCCAACAGGCCCGAAGGCGACGGCGGAGCAGGCAGTACCGTCCCGCAAGAGAACCTGTCGCGGCCGCCGGTTCGGGAAATCTGATGTTCAAATGTCTGATGTTTGTCTGTATGCTGTCTCCATGAAACCCATCAGTACACCGCGGAGGACGGCAAGCCTGTCCGCGCAGCTCGTGGACAGTCTCCGCTCGCACATTGAGACAGGTGGATGGCCGGTGGGAACGCGAATCCCGCCGGAGCAGGCCCTCATCGAGGAGCTCGGGGTAGGACGCAGCACGCTGCGGGAGGCACTCGGCGCGCTCGTGCATCTGGGCCTGTTGGAAGCCCGCATCGGGGACGGCACCTACGTCCGTGCGTCAAGTGAACTCCAGTCGGTCATGGTGCGGCGAGCGAGTTCCGTGCAGCGGGACAACGTTCTCGAACTGCGCACCGTCCTCGAGGAGTACGCCTCAGGGGCCGCCGCCCTGCGTCGCAGCGCGGACCAACTGCACCAACTGCGAGAGCTGCTGGCCGACGCCGACGCTGCCTGCGCCGGTGAGGACATGTCCACGGCCAGCAGTGTCGACGCGTTGTTCCACCGGGCCGTCGTCCGGGCGAGCGGAAACGACCTCCTGGTCGAGGTGTACGACCACCTCGGTACGGCTCTCACCTCCGCCCTGGGGGGGCTCCCCTGGGACGCCGCCGGCGCCGAGGAGCATGCCGGCCTGCACAGGCGACTCGTCAACGCGATCGAGGCCCAGGACGAGAGCGGCGCCCGCGACGCGGCGGCTGCGATCGTCCAGCTCACCCGCGACCACGAGGCCAAGGCACCGCGCGTGACGGAGGGACAGTGAGTCCGCAGTTGTCTTCGATATCCCGTCAGCGCTCCACCTGCAGACCGCCGGCCGACATAGAGCTGGGGCGGGCTACTGAGCGCCCTCCCACCGCTAACGTCCGCCCCGGCGTCGCCTCTGGTGGCCCTGGCAGCCGGCAGTGTCCTGCCCCTGCTCACCCGGGGCCATTACGACCAACGATGGACTGCGGCCGGGCCTCGTCCTCGCGATGACTTTCAGAGCGAAGACGCCGGTGGCATGGCGCTTTCCATCGGCTACCTCGTAGCGGCGGCCAGCCCCTCCTCCTCGGCATCCTGCACCCGACACCACGAGCGGCTGGACACTTCCCCTCATGGTCCTGGTTTCCTCAGCCTTGCCATTGCAGGTGCCGGGCACGGCGCAGAGCGAAACCGCCAACTGCGTTGTTGCCCCCACAGATAGCCATCCACTACCAGGCCGGCGGCTACCGGCCCCATCAGCAGCCGGTCGCCCACCAGCAACAGGCCGCACTGCCCGGCGGGGTCAGCGCTCCACTACGGCCCACAGGATCAGCTCGGCCTGGATTGCGGACGCGCCACAAGGTGACAGGTCATTGACGGCGACCTCGACGCGTCGCTCCACACCCTCGTTCGCCCGAGCCGGAGCCATGCGCCCGGCCCCGCCCCTTCAGGCTCTGTGCCGTCCCCACCCCCCGCCTCCCCCCGTCCGAAAAGTGAAGATCCCTCCAGACAAACGGGCCCTCAAAGCCACAGAGGAGACCACCCATGACCGGCTTACAACCCCCAACTGACAAGTTCAGCGCACGTACCGCTCAGCGCAGCGCTCACCTGTATGCGACAGATCCACAGTTCCGCGGCGCCGCGCCCCTGGACGCCACCACCGAGGCGATCCGGCGGCCGGGCCTACCACTCGCCGACCTCGTGGCCACAGTGATGGAAGGGTACGCGGACCGCCCCGCCCTCGGCGAGCGTGCCACGGAGCCGGTCACCGACCCGCATACGGGCCGCACCACGCTGCGCCTCCTGGAGCGGTTCGACACGATCACCTACGGCGAACTGTGGGAACGTGTGGGCGCGGTGGCCGCCGAGTGGCGACACCACCCCGACCACGCCGTGGGCCCGGGTGACTTCGTCACGGTTCTTGGTCCCACGAGCGCCGAGTTCACCATCGTGGATCTGGCCTGCGTCCGTTCCGGTGCGGTGAGCGTTCCGCTCCAGGCCGGAGCCTCGGCGGAGCACCTGGCCCCCATCGTCGCGCAGACCGGACCGCACCTGCGCGGGGCGCAGCAGCTTGCGCATTCCGGAGAGCAGCCCGCCTCGGGCTCGACAAGGAGACCTGGCAGCGTCTGGCCGACACCGTGGACCTGATCGTTCACCCGGCGGCACTCGTCAACCATGTCCTGCCGTACGACCAGCTGTTCGGCCCCAACGTGCTGGGTACGGCCGAACTGATCAGGCTCGCGGTCACCTCCCGGATCAAGCAGTTCACCTACCTGTCGACGGTCGCCGTCGTCTTCGGGTCCGAGGCCGCGGCCGATGAGGCGGCGGACATCCGCACGGCCTGTGGGGCGCGCGACCTCGACAGCAGCTACGCGAACGGGTACGCAGCCAGCAAGTGGGCGGGCGAGGTGCTTCTGCGCGAGGCGCACGACACGTTCGGCCTGCCGGTCACCGTGTTCCGCTCCAACCTGATCCTCGCCCACCCACGCTACCGGGGACAGCTGAACATCCCGGACGTCTTCACCCGCCTCGTGCTGAGCCTAATGGCAACAGGAATCGCCCCAGGCAGTTTCTACGCCCGGGGCACCGGCGACGGCACCGGGCACTACGACGCGCTCCCCGTGGATTTCACAGCACAGGCCATCGCCTCGCTGGGCGACAACGCACGGAAGGGGTACCGGACCTTCAACGTCGTGAACCCGCACGAGGACGGAATCTCACTCGACACGTTCGTCGACTGGCTGGTGGCAGCCGGACACCCCCTGACGCGCATCCACGACTACGACGAGTGGCTCGACCGCTTCGAGACCGCCCTGCGCGGCCTGCCCGACCGCCAGCGGCAACATTCGCTGCTCCCCCTGCTGCACGCCTTCGCCAGGCCGGAGAAGCCCCTGTCCGGCTCTGCCCTGCCGGCGGACCAATTCCGCGCGGGAGTACGGGCCGCCGCTCTCAACAAGGAAAACGACATCCCCCATCTGTCGCAGGACCTGATCACCAAGTACGTGGCGGACCTTCGGTCACAGCGCCTGCTGTGACCGAGCCCAGTTCTGACGGCTGCGGCAGCTGAGGTGACCAGAGTCTCTGACGCTCAAGGGGGGCGCCGGCTGCTCTTGGCCTGGAGTGGGCGGCGGGGGCCGCGGCAGCGTGCGCACCGTCGGGACCACCGGCGACGGTAGGACAGTTCAGCCAGCACCGCGCCCCGGCATCCAGGGCGCCGGGGCGCTCTCCCGAGAAGCGACTCGGTGCGCGGCCGTGGACAGTGGTCGTGCCGGCTGCCCACGGCCGCGCTGCCGGCTCGGCGGACGTGCACCGTCACCACATCAGAGGCGTGCAGGCGCACGGGATTCTGGTCGTGCGGGCTGGTCAGGCCGTACAGCACCGCACGGAACTGCAGGTCGCCGCGGGGCACTCTCGCCCTGCATGGTGCCCGGCCCGGTTTCCTGGGCCGACTCCGCGCGGTCCAGCCCTTGACCGCAGAGTGACCCGATCAGCTCTGTGAAGTGGCTGGCCCTGCCGTCTTGCCGTACCAGTCTGCCGAGCTGGGCAGCTCTTGCGCGTGGCATGAGGGTCCAGGTGCCGTCGGTGCGATGCAGGGCGGCGGAGTGCCAGGGGGTGGTCCAGACGTCGGGGGCGTCGAGGAGGCGGATGCCGAACTTGGGGGCGCCGATGGGCTGGGGATGGATGGACAGGCGTACGGCGTGGGGGTGGTGTTCGGCGATCAGGTCACCCCAGGCGCGGCTGCGCTGGATCACGCCGTAGGCGCGTTGCCGGCATGCGCGTTGGAGGGCGGACCGGGTCCCTGCGTGGTCGGCGGTGTCCTCGGCGAGGAAGCGGGTGATGCCGCGGTAGAGGGCGAGGGCCTGGGCGTCGGCGCGGATCTCGGCACGCAGTGCGTCCAGGGCGGGGGCGTAGCGCTGGTGGACGTGTGCGCGCTTCGTGTCGTGCGGGAGGTCGCCGAGAACGTCGCGCAGGTCGAAGACGGAGAGTCTCTGAAGCCCCCATCGGGCTATGAGTGTGCGTAGTTCGTCGGCGTAGGCGTCTATGTGCTCGTCGGAGACGTGGATGAGGTCACCGAAGACGTGGCCGTCGGAGCAGATGATGACGCGGGCGCCGGGTGGGTGGATCCGCTCGATCTCGGCGCACAGGGTGTTCAGGAAGGTGAGGGAGAGACGTTCTCCCTGGTCGGGGAGGTGGCCGAGGACCTTGGCCGGGTTGGGAGACTTGCAGGGAAAGCCGGGCAAGGTGAAGACAATGGGGGCGCCGCGGCCCACGTAATGAGCCATTCGGTGAATTTGGTGGGGGAATGCCTCCGCGGTCGCCGGGATCCGGTCGGTCGTGCGGTGATGGGGCAGGAGCAGTTTCAGGATCGCGGCGCCGATGCTCGTGGGGGAAGTGTCAGGCGCGGTCGTCAGTGGCATGTCATTCCTCCGGAGCGTATGGGGGCACGTCGGAATGGCGCCGTGGCGGAGGGCCGGGCGCCGGTGGTCAGTAGGCAGGTCAGCTGGGGTCCGGTGAGGACACGCAGCCGGTCCCGGTCAGTCGGAGGCCGGCATCAGAGGCGTGGGTCGTAGTCGACGGGCAGGTGGTTGGTACCGCGGCCGAGGACGGCTGGGATCCACTCGATGTCCTCGTCCCTGATGGCCGGCTGGAGGCCGGGCAGCCGGGTGAGCAGGGTGCCGAGGGCGATCTGGAGTTCGGTGCGGGCGAGGGCGGCGCCGGGACAGAAGTGGACACCGTGGCCGAAGGCGAGGTGGGGGTTGGGGGTGCGGTCGAGGTCGAGGGTGTCGGGGTCGGGGAAGCGACGGGGGTCGCGGTTGGCCGCGCAGAGGGAGACGATCACGGAGTCGCCGGCCGGGACTTCGGTGCCGTGCAGGTCGTTGTCCTGGTCGAAGAAGCGCCAGGTGGTCAGTTCGAAGGCGCTGTCGTAGCGGAGGAGTTCCTCGACCGCACGGGGCAGGAGGTCCGGGTTGTCACGTAGGCGGGTGAGCTGGTCAGGGTGGCGGAAGAGGGCGATCAGGGCGGTGGTGATCTGGTTGGTGACCGGTTCCTGGCCCGCGACGAGGAGCTGGAAGATCATGGAGTCCAGCTCTTCCGGGGACAGTTCGCGGCGGTCGCGGGCCACAACGAGGCGGCTGAGCAGGTCGTCCTCCCAGTGCTCGCGCTTGTGGTCGACGACCTCGGCGATGTAGCTCTGCAGGCCGTGGAGGCGGGCTTCGTACCGCGGTCGTCCGGGGTCGGTGGGGCCGACCGGCTGGACGACCTTGCCCCAGTCGCGGTCGAAGCGGTCGGCCAGCTCCTGTGGGAGACCGATCACTTCGGCGAGGACCTGGAGGGGGAAGCGGGCGGCGATGGTCGCGACCAGATCGGCGGGGCCGGTCTCGGGCAGTGCATCGACGAGAGCGTCCGCCAGTTGCTGGAAGCGGGGGCGGAGCTGCTCGATGCGGCGTGGGGTGAAGGCGTCGGTGACGAAGCGCCGCATTCGAGTGTGCTTCGGCGCGTCCTGGTGAAGGAGGTGGACCTGGAGCTGGGAGTGCTGGGGTTCGGGCATGATCGAGGCACGGGAGCGCCAGCGGTCATTGCCGCGGTCATGGTTCTTGCCCAGGCGGTCGTCGTTCAACGCGGAATGTGCGGCTTCGTAGCCGGTGACGAGCCAGGCTTGTACCCCGCTGGGGAAGAGGACCCGGTGGACCGGCCCGGCCTCGCGCATCCGCTCGTAGAGGGGGTACGGGTTGGCCTTGTAGGGGCAGCCCGTCAGCGGGACCGGATCGGGCAGGGGCTCGGGCCGGGGCTTCGGCTCGATGTCCGGCCGGGGTTCCTGGAGGGTCATGCGGGCTCCTCAGAGGGCGAGTTCGGGCTGGTAGTGGTCCAGCCACAGGGCGAGGTCGACGACGCGTTCGAGGCGCAGACGGTGGCCCCACTCCAACTGGTCGGGCGGCGTGTCCAGGCAGGGCTTGATGCGGGTCTCGTCGGCCAGGGCGCGGACCTGATCGACGGACAGGGCATCACGGGCCATGTCCTGTAGGCCGCGGTTGTAGTCGGGGTGGTGGGTGGCCGGGTAGTGGTTCTTGGGGCGGTGCAGCACGGAATCGGGGGCGAGCCCGGTGCCGGCCGCGCGCAGCAGGCTCTTCTCGCGGCCGTCGAAGCTCTTGAGGGCCCAGGGGGTGGTGAAGGCGTACTCCACGAGGCGGTGTTCGCAGTACGGGACGCGGACCTCCAGACCCTGGGCCATGCTCAACCGGTCCTTGCGGTGCAGGAGTTGGCGTAGCCAGCGGGTCAGCGACAGGTGCTGCATCTCGCGTTGCCGGTGCTCGGTGGGCGTCTCGCCGTCCAGATGCGGTACGGCGGCCAACGCGCTGCGGTACGTGTCGTCGCGGAACTCGCCGATGCGAAGGCCGAGTTCCGGGTTCAGCGGCATGGCGGCCTCGTCGCCGGTCACCAGCAGCCAGGGGAAGGTCTCGGCAGCGAGCGCCTTCGGGTTGTGGAACCAGGGGTAGCCGCCGAAGACCTCGTCCGCGGCCTCACCTGACAGGGCGACGGTGGAGTGCTTGCGGATCTCGCCGAACAGCAGGTAGAGCGAGGTGTCCATGTCGCCGACGCCGATCGGCGAGTCCCTCGCCACGACGACCGCCTTGCGGTGCTCGGGGTCGAGCAGGGCGCGCGGGTCGAGCACGACCGTGCTGTGGTCGGTGCCGATGAAGGCGCCGGCCTCGATGGAGTAGGGGGTGTCGTGGCCGGTGCGCAGGACGTCACCGGTGAACTGCGCAGCCTGGTCGCTGTAGTCGACGGCATAGGAGCGGATACGGGCGCCCGGGCCTTCGCGCAGCCGGAGTTCGTCGGCGAGTAGGGCGGTCAGCACGGTGGAGTCGATGCCGCCGGACAGCAGGCTGCACAGCGGGACGTCGGCCTCCAGCTGACTGCGGGCGGCCGTGCCGACCAGTTCACGGATCCGCTCCACGGTCGTTGCCCGGTCGTCGTTGTGGACGTGGGCCTCCAGCTGCCAGTAGCGGCGCTCGCGGAGGCCCTTCCGGTCCAGGACGAGCAGGCCACCGGGCTCGACCTCCCGCACCCCGGACCACACCGTCGGACCGGTGTTGAACAGCAGGCCGTACGCCTCCCGCAGTCCGTCGGCGTCCACGCGGGGCCGTATCTCCGGGTGGGCGAACAGTGCCTTGGGTTCGGAGGCGAAGGCGAGACCGCCGTCGACGGCCGCCCAGAACAGCGGCTTGACGCCGAGCCGGTCGCGCACCAGTACCAGCCGCTGGGCGCGCTCGTCCCAGACGGCGAAAGCGAACATGCCCTCCAGGTGGTCGGCGACGTCCTCGCCCCACTCCGCGTACGCGCGCAGCACCACCTCGGTGTCGCTGCGCGTACGGAAGGCATGTCCTCGGCCGCGCAGCTCGGCCCGCAGCTCGTGGTGGTTGTAGACCTCGCCGCTGTAGCCGAGCACGAGGGCCGGCTCGTCGGGCCGGTCGGTCATCGGCTGCACCCCGCCTTCGAGATCGATGACGGCCAGGCGGCGGTGACCGATCGCGGCCCGTTCGCCGAGCCAGACGCCGCCGGCATCGGGACCGCGTGGCGTGAGGGTGGCGGTCATGGCCTTGATGACGGGGGCCTGAGTACGGGCGTCGCCGTGAAAGGACGCCCAGCCGGTGATTCCGCACATGGGGGGCCGCTCCTTGTTCAGGTATGGGCGCCGCGCGCCGCGTCGATGGTCTTCTCGGGCGGATCGGCCCGGCGGCAGCCGGGCAGTGCCAACAGCGGTACCGCGAGACAGGCGCCGGTGGCTGCCAGGGCGAGCCCGGCGTGTACGCCATCACCGGGTCCGGCAAGGCCCCAGACCGCGGTGGCCAGGGCCGGGCCGAGGGTGAAACCGAGGCTGCGGGCGAATTGCACCGTGGATCCGACGGTGGCGATCCGATCCGGTGGGGCGGCACCCATGACCAGGGCCTGGGTGGGACCGCCGTTGAGGCCCATGCCTATACCGGCCAGTGCCAGCCGCCAGGCCACCTCCCACGATGACCAGCCATTGCCCAGCGGGACGAGCAGCAGCAGACCGGCGGCCGTGAGCAAGGCCCCGATGGCCGCCACCGGCCGCGCGCCGTACCGGTCGGCCAGGCGCCCGCCGAGCGGCCCGGCCAGGCCCATGCCGAGCGGGAAGGCGAGCACCGTGAGCCCGGTGGTCGTGGCACTGACGCCTTCGTCGCGCTGGAGGTGCAGGGCGACGACGTAGTGCATGGCGGCGAATCCGGCGGCCAGGGCGAGCACCGATCCGTGCGCCCGGGACAGTCCCGGGACCCGCAGCACGCCGATGACCGGACGACACCCCGGACCACGCAGCCACCACCACAGCGGCGGAACGGCGGCGACCACAAGCACCAGCCACCCCGGATCGTTCGACGCCAGGGTCAGTGTCAGCAACAGCACCGCCACACCTGTGGCCACCAGCAGCGCATCCACCAGCGATCGCCGGTCGGGCCACCGCAGCCGACCGTCCCGCGGCATCGTCCTCCACGCCACGACCAGGGCGAGCGCACAAAAGGGAATCTTCACGAGGAAGACGGAGGGCCAGCCGAAGTGGTCCAGCAGCAGGCCACCCACGGCCGGTCCGGTCACCGCCCCCAGCGGCCCCAAGGTCGCAGGAACGCTCATCGCCCGCCCCCGCAGCTCCGGCCGTACCGAGCGCATCGCGAGCACAGGCATCAGCACGAACAACACCGCCCCGAACGCGCCCTGCGCAAAGCGGGCGGCGATCAACCAGGCCGCCCAGGGGGCGCAAGCGGCCAGGGCACTGCACAGGCCGAAGCCTGCGATCGCTGCCGACACTGCGGAGCGCAGCCCCGCGCCGTCCAGCCACCGACCTACCGGCAACAGCAGTGCCACCACCGGAAGTTGATATGCCAGCGCCGCCCACTGGGCGGTCGCAGCGGACACGTGCAGGCCGTCGGCGATGTCCGCAAGTGCCACATTGACGATGTTCATGTCGAGCATCGCCACGAAGGCCAACGCCCCCACCACGGCCACCAGCAGCCAGCGATCCTCACTGACGGGTTTGCGACCGGGCTGTTCCGACCCGGAATCGTCGAGTGTCACCCTTCCCCCTCACCGACGCGGGCTGCCGGGATGGCAGCCTCGAACAAGAAGTCGGAAGGAGACGGCGGTGAGTTCCCCCCCCCGCCCAAAAAAACATACCGATCAGAAGGAGACCTCTGCACCGATCACCCGAGTCGGATGGGGTCTCGTGAGCCGGGCGCTGGTGCCGGGCGTCGGAATCGGCACATCAGCTGGGGAACTTCGAGCACCGATCATCCGACTACTGAGGTGCCGGGCTGGACTGAACACCCCGCCCCTGCGGATCCGAACCCTCACGTCAAAGCCGCACCGACATCCAGGAGTTGTGCCATGCCCCAGAAGCAGTACCACGTCACCGGAATGAGCTGCGAGCACTGCGTGGCGAGCATCAAAGAAGAGGTTTCGGAGGTGCCCGGTGTGAACGAGGTTGTGGTCGATCTCGCCGCGGGCGCTGTCACGGTGCACGGCGCTGACCTCGACGACGAGCGGCTGCGTGCTGCCATCGTCGAGGCCGGGTACGGCGTCGACGACTCGATCGCCGCCTGACCTTGCTGATGACGGAGGGCGGGCGGAACCGCCGTCCCGCCCGCCCTCCGTCCCCTCCGTCCCCTCCGTCATCCGCGGCTCTCCACCGCCATGGCCGCCCCGGCGTCGGCCGGTGCCCGATGGTCGAATGCGATCAGCGGGTCGCCGGTCAGCGGGTGGTCGACCACGGCCGCCCGCACCCCGAAGACATCGGCCATCAGCTCAGGCGTGAGGACGTCACGCGGTCTGCCGGAGGCGACCACAGCCCCGGCATGCAGCACGTGCAGCCGGTCACAGACCGACGCGGCCGCATTCAGGTCGTGCAGCGACACCAGAGTCGTACGGCACTGCGCACGCAGCAGGGCGAGCAGCTCCACCTGATGGCGGACGTCAAGATGGTTGGTCGGCTCGTCCAGCACCAGGACGTCCGGGTCCTGGGCGAACGCGCGGGCCAGCAGAACGCGTTGGCGCTCGCCCCCGGACAAGGCGGTGAAGCGACGTCCGGCACAGCCGTCCATGCCGACGTCGGACAGGACCTTCGCAACGATGTCCCGGTCGGTGGCATCCTCCCCGGCAAAGGCCCGCTTGTAGGGCGTGCGCCCCATCGCGACGACCTCGCGCACGGTCAGCTCGAAGTCGCTCCCCCGCTCCTGCGGCAGGGCCGCAACGTGCCGCGCCGACTGGAGCGGGGGCAACTCGCTCAGGTCGGTACCCCCCAGCAACACCCGCCCGGCGGTGGGCTTCAGGTGCCGGTAGACGGTGCGCAGGAGGCTGGACTTGCCGCTGCCGTTGGGCCCGACCAGGCCCGTGATCTCGCCCTCGACCGCCACCAGGTGGGCGCCGGCCACCACCGTACGGCCGGCATAGCCGATGTGCAGGTCCTCAATGTCGATCCTCAACTTCCGCTCCCCAGGCGCCGGTCCAGCAGATACAGGAGGGCCGGAGCCCCGATGAGCGAGGTGACGACGCCGACCGGCAGCTCCTGTGAGTCCATGGCCGTACGGCAGACAATGTCGACCACGACCATCAGCAGGGCGCCGAACAGCGCGGAGACGGGCAGGAGCCGTCGGTGGTCGCCGCCGACGAGGAGCCGGCAGACGTGCGGCACCATCAGCGCGACGAAGGCGATCGCGCCGGAGACCGCGACCAGGACGCCGGTCAGCACACTGGTCACCGTGAACAACTCGCGGCGCAGGCGGGTGACGTCGATGCCGAGTCCGGCTGCTGTCTCATCCCCCATCAGCAGCGCGTTCAGCCCCCGGGCCCGCGCCTGTAGCCACAGCAGGGCCACCGGAACAGCCACCGCGGGTACCGCGAGCAGCTCCCAGTTCGCCCCGCTGAGGCTGCCCATGAGCCAGAACAGCACACTGTGGGTCTGCTGCTCGTCCCCGGTCTGGAGCACGAGGTAGCTGGTGAAGCCGGAAAGGAACTGGCCGATCGCCACCCCGGCCAGCACCAGCCGGAGCGGCGCGAAGCCCCCACCGCGCCGGGCGATCACCCATACGAGTGCGAAGGTGGCCAGGGCTCCGGCAAAGGCCGCACCGGACAGGCCCAACCCGAGCGCGCCGCCCGCTCCCAGGCCGAGCACGATGGCGGTAACCGCTCCGAGGGAGGCGCCGTTGGAGATGCCCAGCAGGTACGGGTCGGCCAGGGGATTGCGCACCAGCGCCTGTACAGCCGTACCGACAATACCGAGACCGGACCCGACGAGTGCCGCCAACAGAGCGCGCGGGACGCGCAGTTGCCAGACGATCAGGTCGTTTGTGCCGGGGCGTGGTGCCTCGCCGCCGAGCCGCCGCCACACCACGCCCCACACCTCACCGGGCGGGATGGACGTCGACCCCCAGGCCACGGCCGCCGTCAACGCTGCCAGCAGTACCACCCCCAGGACCGCCATCAGCGGCCCGACAGGCACGCTGCGCGCGTCCGGAGCGGCGTCCGCGGCGGTGCGGCGCAACAATGTGGAGGCCACGGCTAGCCGACCTTGCCGGGGTAGAGGGTGTTGGCGATCTCCTTGACCGTGTCGGCGTTCCGGACGCCGGCGATGGTGGTCTGCTCGGAGCCGATGTGCAGGAAGTGGCCCTCCTTGACCGCCTTCAGGCCCTTGGTGGCCGCATTGGACTTCAGCCACTTCTCGGCGTCGCCGAATGCCTTCTCGTTCGCGGCCTCGCTGCCCCGATTACGAACGCCGAGTTGGATCCAGTCCGGGTTCTTCGCGATCACCTTCTCCCAGTCGACCTGCTTGTAGTCGCCGTTGCAGTCGGCGAAGACGTTGCGGGCGCCGGCCAGAGTGATCACGGCGTTGGCGACCTGGCGGTTGCAGGTGACGCTGGGCTGCTTGGTGCCGGCGTCGTAGTCGAAGAAGAAGTACGTCGGCCGCTTGCTCTCGGCCGTTCCGCCGACCGCCTTCTGGACGGCGTCGACCGTCTCCTTCATCCCGGCGACGAGTTCCTTCGCCTTCGCGCTCGTGCCGGTGACCGCACCGAGGGCCGTGATGTCGGCCTCGACGGCGGACAGGTCGGTGACCGGGCTCTTGCCCGTCGCGGCGCAAGCGGTGGACTTCAGGTAGATGTGCTTGATCCCGGCCGCCTTGAACTCCTCCTCGGTCGGCGCATCCCCCATTCCACCGCCCATGCTCCCCATCGAGGCGAAGGTGTCGATGTACAGATCGGCGCCGGAACCGAGCAGCTTCTCCTTCGGGATCACACTCCGGCTGAGCACCTTCACCTTCTGCGCCTGCCCGTCCAACTCGCCGGGCAGCGCGCCCTTACCAGGCGGGAAGCCCGTGCCGATGACCTTGTCGCCTGCACCCAGGCGGAGCAGCAGCTCCAAGCTGGAGGCGTTGCTGGTGACGATCTTCTTCGAGGCTGCGGAGAAGGTGGTCTTGGCGCCCATGCAGTCGGTGATGGTCGCCGGGTGGGCACCGGAGACGGCGCTCCCGTCCTTCCCCACGGTCTTGTCCGCCGTGTCCTTCCCCCCACCGCCGCAGCCCGCCGCCAGCAGGCAGCCCAGCACGACGGCCGCCGTACCGCCCCACACACGAGAACGCATCGAACAACTCCCGGATCCACTCGGCACGCGGGCGAACCTCCGTCACCCGATCCAGTAGTCGGAGCGAACCCGCTCTGAGTTCCCGACCAGTGGAAAGCAGACGCATGAGATCCGCTTCAGGCGACGACGAGGATGTCGGCGCCGACTTGCTTCCGGTCGGCAGCAACGCCCTCGTACCCATGGGCTCAGGCCGGCACGGCGGGTTCGTCCGCCTCGTCCAGCAGGTCCATCAGGGTCGCCCGAGCACGGGAGACGCGGGAGCGGAGCGTGCCGACCGGGCAGTCGCTGACTTCGGCCGCTTCCGCGTAGGGCAGGCCGAGGAGCTGGGTGAGGATGAACGCCTCCCGGCGCTCGCCCGGCAAGGATGCCAGCAGGTCGAGCAGGGCGACGCCGTCGTCGAAGCCGGGCAGATCCTGCGGCTGGGACCGTTCGACAGCCACCTGCCAGTCCGGTACGTCCGACAGCCGGGGTCGAGCGGCGCTGTACCGATAGCTGTCGATGACGGCTCGGCGGGCGATGGACAGCAGCCAGGAACGGGCGGACGAACGCCCCTCGAAGCGGTGGAGGCTGCGGAGCGCCCGCAGAAAGGTGTCCTGAGCCAGGTCGTCGACGGCCTGGGGATCGGCACAGAGATGGGCGACGTAGCGCTGGACGTCACGGTGCGCGGCGCGCACGAACTGCTCGACGGCCTCTGCGTCACCTCCTCGGGCGGCCAGCGCCCAGGCGGTTATCGACTCGTCGACCGATGCCGCTTTCTCGGTTTTGCCGTGCGAGGCCGGCGGGGCAGAAGTGATCACTTGGTGCCCTTCTCGGGATACGTGATCCGGACCAGGGGCGCGCGAGGGCGCGAGCGGTCCGGTGAGTGCGGAGACGGCCCTACGACGCGGTGGCCCGATGCCCTGGTGGCACGGCGCCATGACGCCAAGTCCCTTGTGCGGACGTACGGCCGCGGCCCGAGGCGCACCACATCAGCCCCGGGGTACCAGCTGTCTTCAGATGACAGCCGTCCCCGCAGGAGGCCCTCTGGAGGTGATCGCGTGGACGAGAAGGAGAAGACGGGGCGCGTGGTCCGACTGAGGGCTTCGCACGCGGACGCGGAGACAGTCCCGGACGATGGGCGGGGCGAGCAGCAGCAGCCTCAGCGGCCCCGCCAGCCAACCGGCTACGGCTCGCAGGATGCGGAAGACGGCCTTCTCCCCGAACGCCAGCCAGAGGCCGCTGAGCAGCGCGGCGAGCAGATGGGCGGCGAGCATGCCGAACGTCGATGAGCCGCCGTCCGTAGAGTGCCCCATGTGAACCGTGTGGCTCATGCCCATGTGACTGATGGTCATGAGCCACACGGGTATGGACTCCGTCTTGATCGAAGCCATGTCCATGTGCACGGCCCCCATGTCGCTCATGTCCATGGGGGCGGTGCTTCCCGTCACCGACTGGGCGAGCGAGAACGCCGAGTGCAGCGCTGTCTGCGCGGCGACCGCGACCGTCACGATCAGCGGCAGCCCGCGCTCACGGCCCGCCAGGCACCAGCCCGCAGCACCGGTCACGGTCAGGCCGACGGCCAGCGTCCACGCGGGGACCTGGCTGCCGGACATCATGACGTGCCCCAGAGCGGCGAGCAGCACACAGACGGCCGCGAACACCGCGGCCCGTACCGTGCGAGAACACCACCCTGCCGTCATGGCGCCTCATCCTCGTGTCCAGGCTCTGGTCGTCATGAGGGGGTACGGATTCGCCTCGCCGGCGCATTCACCTCGCCGGGTGTGATCCAGACCACTGCGGTGGGCCGAAGCTGACCGGGACGTTGCCACCTGCCGTCTCCCGGAGAGCGGGTCTGCGGCCGACGCCCGCCCATGCTTCTGGTCATGGCGCCCATGACCAGGCCTGCGCAGCCGACACCGGCGCTGCACTCCGGTGCCGTCGCGCACACAGCAGTAACCGCACCGCAGTAGCCGCACCGCCTCGGCAGGCGTCGATCACGCGGAGTTGTCGCTCGGACGGATCACCACCGCGGGGGTCTTGATCGCCCCGCTGCGCTCGAAGTGCAGGGTGAACGACACGAGGTCGCCCGCACGCCACCGGGCCTTGTGCGTCCCCCCGGCTCTCGGCTTCGCTCGAGCAGGGGGTGTTACCCCCACAGTCACGTCCAGTCCATGCGGGGACATGGCCAGTTCGCTGCCCGCGGCCACCGTGGCCGAGACCACGGTGCTCCGGTAGGCGGCTCCGCTCTTGGCAGTGCGGTGACGGCTGAGGCCGATCTCTCCTTCGGTCCCGGAGGATGTCACCTTGACCAACCGGTCATCCGCGCCACCGATGTTCGCAATGTCGAAGAAGGCGGCGGTCTCCGTGCCGTCGGCATACGGCAGAAGGACCCGCCCGGACGAGACGGCGATCCGAGCCGGGCTGCCCGCCTTGCCGACCGCGGCCCAGGTGGCAAGGCCGCCCAGCGCGAGACTGCACGCGGTGGCGGGCGCGAGCGCGGCGAGCAGGGCGTCGACCAGCCGACGGCGGGACGGACGCCAGGGGTTGTCAGTCATCGGGTGCGCCTCCGGGCGGGATTCGGCTGCCAGACGCGCAGCCGCAGACTGTTGCCGACCACCAGCAACGAGCTGGCCGACATCGCCGCAGCGGCGAGCATGGGGTTGAGCAGGCCGACCATGGCCAGCGGCACGGTCACGAGGTTGTAGCCGAACGCCCACACGAGGTTGACGCGGATCGTGCCCAGCGTGCGCCGGGCGAGCCGGACCGCATCCGACAAAGCCTCGATGTCACCGCGTACCAAGGTCACGTCGGCCGCCCCGATGGCAACATCCGTGCCGCTGCCCATGGCGATGCCGAGGTCGGCGCCGGCCAGCGCGGCGGCATCGTTCACGCCGTCGCCGATGACCGCGACGCGACAGCCCTGCTCCTGGAGATCCCCTACGAGATCGGCTTTGTCCTCGGGCGTGCGGCGGGCGTGCACCTCGTCGATGCCCAGGGCCGAGGCGACGGCAACGGCGGGCGCCTCCTGGTCACCGGTGGCGAGCACCGGGCGCACACCGAGGCGCCGCAGCTGCTCCACGGCCCGGTAGCTGCCGGGTCGTACGACATCGCCGACCTCGATCAGGGCCTCGGCCGCACCGTCCACCCGGACCAGCACCGGGGTGCGTGCGGCAGCCGCGGCGACCGGCAGCGCATCCGCGAGAGCGGCTGGCAACTCGTCGTCCGGGGCCAGAACTTCGACCAGCCGACCCTCGACCCGACCGAGCACACCGTGCCCCGGCACGGCGCTGAATGTGCTCACCTCCGGCAACCGCCGCTCGGCCGACTCCCGCCGGGCATAGGCGGTGATCGCCCGCCCGAGTGGATGTTCCGAGCCCTGCTCGACCGCCCCGGCCAGTCGCACCACCTCGTCGCGGCCGAGCCCGCCCGGCACGGAGGTGACCTGGGCGACGCTCATGTGGCCGGAGGTGAGCGTGCCGGTCTTGTCGAGGACGACGGTGTCGATGTGCTGGAGACCCTCCAGAGCCTGCGGGCCGGTGACAAGGACACCCAGTTGAGCGCCCCGGCCGGTCGCGGCCATCAGGGCGGTCGGCGTCGCCAGGCCGAGGGCGCAGGGACATGCGACAACGAGGACGGCCACACACGCGGTGATAGCCGCCTGCGGGTCGGCCCCGGCTCCGAGCCAGAACCCGAGGGTCGTGACCGCCAGCGCCAGTACGACCGGAACGAAGACGCCGGCCACCGAGTCGGCCAGCCGCTGCGCCCGCGCCTTACCGGCCTGCGCCTCCGTCACCAGCCGGGTGATCCGCGCGAGCTGCGTGTCGGCACCGACCGCGGTAGCCCGCACGAGCAGCAGTCCGCCGGAGTTCACGGCCCCACCGACCACCGCGGAGCCCGGCCCGACCTCGACGGGCTCGGTCTCGCCGGTGACCAGGGACAGGTCCACTGCCGAACTGCCCTCCGCCACCTCGCCATCGGTGGCGACCCGCTCTCCTGGACGCACGACAAAGACGTGTCCGACGCTCAACTCCTCAATGGAAATGAGTCGTTCGCTCCCGTCCTCGCGTACTGCGACTTCCTTCGCGGCGAGTTGGGCGAGCGACCGCAGCGCAGCCCCGGTCCCACGCCGGGCCCGCGCCTCCAGGAACCGCCCCGCCAGCACGAACAGCGTTACGCCGACGGCCGCTTCGAGGTAAATGTGCGCGACACCGTCCGACGCTGACGGCACCAGACTGAACGGCATCCTCATGCCGGGATCGCCCGCACCGCCGAGGAACAGCGCGTACACGGACCAGGAGAAGGACGCCGCCACGCCGAGCGACACCAACGTGTCCATGGTGGCCGTCGAATGCCGCAGCCCCCGCACCGCCCGCACGTGGAAGGGCCAAGCACCCCACGCGGCGACCGGCGCGGCGAGGACGAAGCACAGCCACTGCCAGTTCCGGAACTGCAGACCGGGCACCATCGACAGCACGAGCACCGGCACCGCGAGCAACGTGGTGACCACCAGCCGGTCACGCTCCTGCTTCGCGCCCGGCGCCTCCCCCTCGCCGTCGCCGTCAGGCTCCCGCCGCCTGGGCGGCTCGGGCAGTGCGGCCGTGTAGCCGGCCTTCTCGACGGTCTTAATGAGCTCCTCGGGGCTGATCTGCGGCGGGTGGCTCACCCGGGCCCGCCCGGTGGCCAGATTCACGGTCGCCGTCACCCCGTCCAGCTTGCCGAGCTTCTTCTCGACACGCTTCACACAGGCCGCGCAGGTCATACCGCCGATGGCCAGGTCGGCCGTCACGGAGACAGCCACCGGTTCCGCGCCCATCAGCCGCCACCTCCGTGCATGCCCCCCATGCCGCCCGTATCCGTGCCGCTGCCCGCGCCACCATCGTCGAGGCCACCGCGGCTCGTTTCGGTGCCGTGCATACCGGGCGCGACGGGCCCGGCGGCGGCGCCGACCGCGTACGACACCGCGAACATCAGCGCCAGCAACAAGAGGAAGCCGCACAGGGCAGGAGGGGGCGCCATTCTCCGCAGCACCGCCCTCGCACCGGAGGAGGATTGCCTGGACTCGTCCATCAGCCACGTCTCCCGATCACGTCATACGGCGTCGGTCGGATCGCGCCGTACCGATTCAGTAGTCGGGCAACCCAACGGCCGAGTTCCGGAGCTCCCATATGTCGCGCGTCACATGCTGACCGTTCACACCCGCGCCCGCACTGGCTGTCCAGCGCCCGCCGACGGGATGGGTCGGCGGAACGCGCGGCGAAGGGAGTTGCCTACCACTCCAGCAATAGCTGGAGTGTGACCTTCGCTCGCCATGGACGGCTATGCCTCCACCCGCATTCTGCGGCAACTCCTGTATCGAGAATGCGAGTTGCCTTCAACCTCACATGTCCGCACCTCAGCGCCTTGCGCCGTCCGCCGGGCCAGGGACGACTCCACAGAGCCGTCCGCGAACCCATCCGCGGAAGCGATGCGCCGATCCCCACGCAAAGAACCCGTGACTTCTGACTGGGAAACCTCGGCACTAATGGAGGCGGGACAGGAGGAGCAAGCCCCCCACGAGCATCAAGGGCAGACCCATGGCACGCAGGGCTTCAGGCCGCGCGAAGAGAACGGGCACGTATGGCGTCTCAAGGAGTCCGTTCCTCCAAAGAGTCTCGCGGTGCCGATCAGCCGCCCTTTTCTGTATCCGCTCGCACCTACGCCTGATGAAACCACCCACATCGAAGAGTACGCAGGCCCCCACCACGAGGTACACCATCGCAAGCCCGATATCCATGGCAGCCACACTACGGCGCGCTCCCGAGCGGGACCGCCATCGGACCGAAGGGCTAGACCGCCACCGGGCCGAACGGCTCGGCCGGATCACCGTCGTGGAGACCATCAAGGAGGGCAGGACCGTCTACCCGCCCTCTCCCACACACCCAAAGCCCGCCCCCCGTCCTACAAAAGGCAATGTCCGCAGCCTTTGCCCACCACTGCTGATCCCTCGGGAAGGTCACCCAGTTGAGGGACTGACCAGCAGATCGGATCAACTGAGAGGACGTGCAGCATCCACACGCACCGGACCAGATCAGTTGAGATTCCGAGTCGCTGCTTGTCTCAGCTGATCCGGTCGCCACAGTTGACCTACGGCTGTTGGCCGGTGACCGAGGCCGTCGCCGGCCGTTCACTCACTCAGACTGCCTGAGGTAGGGACAACCACAGACCCATCCCGCCCGACACCGAGTCCCGGCGGTCGGCTACCTCGCGTGGAAAGACACTCTGACGCTGGTCGGGCTGCTGACGGGTAGTACTGGGTGTGCCGTCGCCTCCCGTGGCGGCGCGCTAACATCGCGGAGGTGCAGATGACCCAGTCTCACGGGGCGACCCCGTACCCGATCCCGCCCGCAGTGCAGGAAGCGTATGGTCCGGCCGATCTCAGCTCGATGTCCCTGTTCGGCGGAGGGTTCATCAACTTCGGCTACTGGCATGACATCGACCTCGACCAGCCGCTGACCGAACACGACCGGATCAGCAGCCAACAGGCCATGTACCGCCACGTGCTCGCCACCTTGGCGGCTGCACAGGAGCCGCGGGTCCTGGAGGTCGGCTCCGGGCTGGGGGTCGGTTGCGCCGTTGCACTCAAGGAGTACGGCTTCGCGCACGTCACCGGCATGGACATCCATCCACAGCAGCTCAAGCGGGCTGAACAGGCCAACGCCGATCTGTTGACCCGCCGCCCCGAACAGCTGCGCTTCGCACACGGAGCAGCCGAAAACATGCCGTTCGCGGAGGGCGAGTTCGACTGCCTGTACAGCGTGGAAGCCGCCCAGCACTTCCGCGACCTCGACGCGTTCGCCCGGGAGGCCGCACGCATGCTGCGGCCCGGCGGCCGTGCCGTCATCGCCAGCTTCTTCGTCCCCGATGCCGCCCCCGCCCGACCCGAGCGGCTGGCCGAACTGCTCGACACTTACAGCACCGGCCTGGACGTCGCACACACCATCCCGCAGCTCACAGGCAGCCTCGAACGGGCCGGCCTGACCGGGGTCCGCGCCACCCCGATCGGGGCGTCGGTATGGCCCGGCTGGGACCGCTGGCTGGCGCGCATGTGGGAGCCCGGCACCTGGCCTCGCAACTTCCTTCGGGCCTACCGTGAAGGCACCCTCGACTACTTCACGGTCACCGCACAACGACCCATGCCATGACCCGGCGGTCAGCCTTCGGAACCCGTTTCCCTGCGACTTCGGACAGCGAGGAACACACGCGCGAAACTGCGGCTTCCGGACATCCGCAGGCCGGTGGGCCGGAGTGGCTGCCCCGCCCCGGCGGCCACTGCACCTGAACTGCCCCGGCTCGTGGGGGAACCTGATGGCGCATCCCTTCGCGCACGCAATCCGCGTCTGGTGTGCAGCGGCGCCCGTGGCTCGCAGCGATGTGGCTCCCGCGGGAAAAAGCCTGTTCGGGCCGTGAGGCGACCAGCAGGTCCTGCCGGAGTATGACCACGAGGTCGCCGGCAGCCGTCCGCGACATGGACTGCGGCACGCCGGTACCGGCGACGAGGCGTTGCACAACCGGGTAACCGTCATTCCGGCAGTGGACGGACACGGCCGGCACTACGGCACCGGCGCCGCACACAACAGCTTGTCCACCGCAAGCCCCCGAGCGGCTGGGGTGTTCCGACCACCACGCTCAACAGCCCCTTGGGCACTCGGCTTCCGTCAGTTGAGGTGGGCGGCGTGACGCGGTGCGGGTGCCGCGCGCAGTCCGTGCGGAAGAGTGCCGTCGTCCGGCATGCCGGCCCGTAGCCATGCGCCGACGAGATCGGCGCGGCTTCGGTGGCGATGGGCCCAGACGCATGACCGGGCCGCTGGCAGTAGGTCCTTCGCGCACGGCTGCACGGCGGCGTGCGGTCCCCCGGCGCGGGTGCAGCGCAACAGGCTGCCCAGGCAACCATGTCGGTTGATCACCGTGCCCGCCGCGGCAGCGATGCCGGACGCCGTGCTACTCACTCCGCTCCGTCTGCTCACTCGAGGGTGCCATCGTTTGCCGACACCGAGTACCGTCATCCCGCGTCCGGCGCAGTGACAACGCCCTGAGTGGCGCAATCCAGAGCATCGGTGGCGGCACAAGCCCTTACGGCCCGTGGGCCCCGCCCCCGGCCTCGCTCGCATTCGGCAAGAGCTGAGCGTCACGCCGGCGGCCGGGTGAGTTTGGCGGCCACGGCGTCGAGAACCCAGTCCAGGCCGGTCGCGAAGGATGCCTCGGCGTCCACGTCCGTGCCGTCGTACACGGCCTTGGTCAGCGCCGGAAAGCGGCCCGTGGCCAGCATTTTCGTCAGATGCGGGCCGGAGGCGCGCTGCCAGTCGTGCTTGGACAGGCCGGTGGCACGCGCGGCCCGCAGGTTCGTGATCTCGCGGCGGATCGCGCCGTTGAAGTAGGCGCCGACGGTCTCGACGGCGCGCATGACGGTGTCGACGTCGGCGAGGCCGTCGAGGGCGGACAGCGTGGCCTCGGCCACCGCGAGGCCGTTCGGGCCGAAGGTCGGGCGGCCGCCGAGAAGGTCGGCCAGCCATTCGTGACGGAGGGCGGCCTGTCTGGTGCGGTGGGCGAGGATGCTCAGCGCCTCCCGCCAGTCGCCGGGCTGCTCCTCGGGGAGGATCTCGGCCTGGACCTCGTCCACCATGAGGTCGAACAGCTCCTCCTTGGTGGAGATGTATCCGTACAGCCGCATCGGGCCGGCGTTCAGCCGGGCGGCGACCTTGCGCAACGACACCGCCTCCAGCCCGCCCTCGTCGGCCAGCGCGATGGCCGCGGCAACGATCCGCTCCCGGTCGAGCGGCACGGGGCGAGTCGGCGGCTCCGGCCGGTCCCACACAGTCATGGTCACACCGTTCTGTTGCGATGCATCGTATTGAGGAAATACAGTGTATCGACATGAGGCATCGCATCGCAGTGGTCGGGAGCGGCCCTGCCGGCCTTACCTTCGCCCGCGTCCTGCACCGCCATGGCCACCCCGTCACCGTCCTCGAACGCGATCCCGCCCCCGACACCCGCCCCCCGGGCGGCACCCTGGACCTGCACGAAGGGCTGGGCCAGCTCGCGCTGGACAAGGCGGGGCTGCTGGCGGAGTTCCAGGCGCTGTCCCGTCCCGAGGGGCAGGCCATGCGCATCCTGGACACGGACGGGACCGTCCTGCGCGACTGGCGACCCCGTCCAGATGACCGGGCCAATCCCGAGATCGACCGTGGGCAACTCCGTGACCTTCTGCTCGGCCCTCTCGACGTCCAGTGGGGTCGGGGCGTGATGCAGGTGGCGCCGGGGACCCGGGATGGCGTACTGGTCCACTTCGCGGACGGGCGGCAGGAGACGTTCGACCTCGTGGTCGGCGCGGACGGTGCCTGGTCCCGGATCCGCCCGGCGGTCTCGTCGGCGACACCCCACTACACCGGCGTCACCTATGTCGAGACCTCCCTCGACGACATCGACACCCGCCACCCTGACCTCGCCCGGCTGATCGGCGACGGTTCCGTAGCTGTGTACGGCGTGAACCGCGCGCTCGTCGCCCAGCGCAACAGTGGCGGCCACGTCAAGGTGTACGCCCAGTTCCGCGCGCCGCTGGACTGGCACACGAACCTGGATCTGGCCGACGTCGAGGCCGTGCGACCGAGCCTGCTGGCTCTGTTCGACGGCTGGGCCGCTCCCGTCCTCGACCTCCTCCGCCACGGCACCGCTTTCGTCCACCGCCCTCTCTACGTCCTACCCGTCTCCCACACCTGGACGCACGTCCCCGGGGTGACGCTACTGGGCGACGCCGCCCACCTGATGCCCCCACTGGGGGCGGGCGCGAACCTCGCGATGCTGGAAGGCGCCGAACTCGCCGAGTCCATCGCCACCGGCCCTGCAGATCTGGACGAGGCCGTCCACGCCTTCGAGGAACAGATGTGGGCACGGGCCGGCAGATGGGCAAAGATCACGACGGCCGGTCTGGAACGCCTCGTGAGCCCGGACCCCGCCGAAGCCCTCGCCCTTTTCGACCAAGTCCAGCCATCCTGACTGCCAAGCGCGAGAGCACCAGCATTAACAGCTCGCCACGGCTTCACGGGACAGTACGGCACCGCCGCGGTGCCCTCCGGCGAAACCACCGTTAGACGAACGCACGGACGCCTGCACCGGACGCAGCCCTCAGCCCGCTGCCGCCAAAACCCGGTCACGATCCTCCTCGCGGGCCGAAGCTGTCCCGCGCCGAACGGCAGAACAACGGCCCGCACCGCAACCTCGACTGCCAGGGTGCAGCCGACCAGAAGGGAGAAGGGTGTAACGGGGTTCCGAGACGGGAGTGACCCGCCCGTTCCGGCTACCGATCCCAGGGCATGCCGTGTCGCCTGGTATGCCGCGGCGCGGGCTGCGCGCGGGCGGGTCGAGGACTTCACAGAGCAGGAGTACCCGCAGAACTTCCACAGCGCCGCGATCTGTGATCGGGAGGGCATGCACATCGCTCTGTTCCACGCTCACTACCCGTTGATTGCCTTCGTTGGTGGCCGGCGCTACTGGTACACCGGTCAATTCCAGGAACCTCCTGCCTGGGCCGGCGTCCTCGCCGACGTCGGTTTCGTCGTTTTGAGTGCAGCCCGGCTCCTTTCACCGCTGGTGGAGTCGGACACCTCTGCCCTGTCTGCCGCGGAGCGGCGTCAGATCGAGCGCTGGCGGCCGGAGACCCTGGGTGCAACGCTCTTCAACTCATGGGATTGGCCGGCCTTGATGCCGTCTTGGATGCCGGCCTTCCGCGTACTCCTCGGGCGAGCGGCGGCAGAAGCTTCAACCAGGGCTCCAGCAGGGTTCCCTGAGTTCCCCACGAGGCAGAGCGAGCGCTGGTGAATGCGCGCCGCGGTTGGCGGCTTTCGCCAACCGCGGCGCTCAAGATTGTCTTGGCTTGGTACAGAGGAAACACCCGTCCCAGTGCGGCAGCGCGCTGAGGATCCGGTGTTGTGGGCATGAGGCCATCGCACGTTCCTCCGGTCCGGGGAAGCCTCCGGCGAGGTGAGTGTCGTCAGCCGGTACGAAGGACTCGACCATCGCTGTGAACTGGTAAAGGTAGTCCTGGGCGAAGGAAGGGACGTAACCGAGCTCGCTCCAGCGATGGCGGCTCAACGCCAGTGCGGTGGCGCGCAGCACGAACTCCTTCGAACGGGCACGTCTCCGCGGAGTTGCGCCCCACGCGATGTCTTGCAGGTCGAAGCCGACGGCCCCTCGCCCCATCACATTCTGGTCCTGCAGTGTCAGAAGAGCCGCGAAGCGGTAGTCCCACACATCGTCAGCGAGATCGGATACCGCCAGCATCAGCACGTCGATGAACGCCTCCGTGCCACCGTTGGACAGGCACAGACTCTGTTCCCCACCACCAAATACTTTCCCCACCGGGCCACGGTACGACGCTCAGTGCTCCGGAGGTGTGCTGGTGGAGGGAGGCGTCGGCTGATTTGCGCGGCGGTAGTGGGCCGGGTCGGTGGCGGGCGTGGCGCCTTGGTGGAGCGTGGTGCGGTGTGGGGGCTGGTTTCGTGTCACCTGCGGGGCCGCGGTTCAGGCTGGTCGGCTCTCTTCTCGGACGGTCCGCTGTCGCGGTCCGGGTGATGGTGCTGGGCGTGGGTCTTTGGTCGTGGGGAGTGCGGATGTTTCGGGGATGCTCCGCCTGGCTCCAAGATCGATTGTCAGTGGTGGGTGAGACGATGGGTGCATCGAGCGGGAAAAAAGGGGGAGCAGTTATGTCCGGAAGTCAGAACTACATCAACCACGTTGCTCTTGTGTTGGATGCCAGTTCGTCCATGTCGCACCTGAGCCGGAAGGTCGTCGAAGTCGCCGACCAGCAGATTTCGTATCTGGCCCGCCGGTCGAAGGAACTGGACCAGGAAACCCGCGTTACGGTGTATGTGTTCGCGGACAAGGTGGAGTGCGTCATCTACGACAAGGACGTGCTGCGCATGCCATCCCTGAAGCAGTTGTACCGGGTTGGTGGAATGACGGCTCTGCTGGCGGCCACGCTGAAGTCGCAGAAGGAGCTGGCGCAGACAGCTCAGCTTTACGGTGACCACAGCTTTCTGACGTTCGTGCTGACTGACGGGCAGGAGAATGCAAGTCATCGCTGCCCGGATGTCCCTGCCGGGGATCCGCGTGAACTGGTGCAGGCCGTGGGTCAGATGACCGAGACGCAGGCGGACAACTGGACGCTGGCCGTTCTTGTGCCGGACCAGATGGGTAAGCGCGAGGCCATGCAGTGCGGTTTCCCGAAGGACAACATCGCCGTCTGGGACGCCACGAGCACACAGGGTCTGGAGGAGGCTGGGCAGGTCATCCAGCAGGCAACCGAGAAGTTTATGGTGGGGCGCACTCAGGGCATCCGGGGGTCGCGGGCGGTGTTCTCTACGGGTGCTGAGGCTGTCAACAAGGACACCATAGAGGCGGCCGGCCTCACGCCGGTGAATTCGTCCGGGTACCAGCTGATTCCGGTGGCTCGCGTAGCGACGATCCGGGAGTGGGTCGTCGAATGCGGACACACTTTCCGTACCGGTTGTGCGTTCTATCAGCTGAGTAAGTCGGAGAAAATCCAGGCGCGGAAGCAGATTGCGGTGCTGGAGAAGAAGACGGACCGGGTGTACGCGGGGCCGGAGGCCCGAGCTCTGCTCGGGCTGCCGGACGAGGAGACTCGCGTCAAGCCGGACCATAATGACGACTTCACGATCTTTGTGCAGAGCACCAGTGTCAACCGGAAGCTGGTACCGCATACACGGCTACTGCTGATGAACTGACGTCTGGAAAGCCCCGCCGGTCCAGCCGGCGGGGCTTTCAGCTCAGGCCTGTGAAGGCGAGTTCGTCCGGGTGAAGCCGTTATTCGACGGCTTGCGGCCGCCTCGCCGGCTGAGAGGCCAGTGGGGGCGGTGGTGGTGTGGTGGTGGGAGCAGGTCTTCGGGCTACGCATCTGCGTCCTTCGGATGGCCCGGCCTGGCCGAGCGAGCGAGCAGCTGGCTGGCAACCTGCGGGGCTGATACCTCGGCAGACGCCATCTCCGTTGGTGCTGAGACCGTGAAGTTCAGCGCTGGCTGGCCACAGCTGTCTGCCGGACTGATCTGCCCCGGCCCGGCCGCCAGACATTGATCAAAAGCCGGAGGAAGATGCCGCAGCCCTCTTCGGCCAGCATGAGCGTGCCCGGGGTCAGGTCGTCGACCGGCGTGCCGGTCCGGCCGGGCAGGGGTTCGGTGAGGGGGAACGGTGTGGCGAGTCGGCCCGGCAGCCGGTCTTGTTCCCATTCGTCGTCCGCGGCCCACTCCTCGCCGGCCTGTGGACGGGGGGCGGTCAGCGGCATCAGGCCGTGACCGGGGCCGGCTGGGCCGTTGCCCACTTCCGCGACGAAGGACCGGTAGGCCGGGGGAAGTTCGATGCCGTGGGCTTCCTCGAACGCCCTGATCTGCGCCTGGGGCAGCGGCGGCGCCAACTCGTAGCGGTGTGTGTCCGCCCCGAAGCACGCCCGCTTCGGGTCCCGTGCTGCCATCTGCCGTATGCGAGCGCGTACGGCGCTCTGGTCCCAGCTCTCCATCCAGCGACCGTAGCAACGAGGCCGGTGCCGGTTCTCCGCACTGTGCGCACCGGGCCCGGCGCAGCAGGCAGCGGGCAGCGGGCAGCGGGCAGGACACGGGTCGGCTGCCGCACCGGCGCGGGTGGTCCTGGCGATGATCGTGAGCGTCTGTGGGGAGCCGTACGCCTGCTGCGGCTGCGGCGGCGGCCGGCCGACTGCGGCTGCGGGGAGCGGCGGCCGGGACTGCGGCTGGGGGTAGCGGGGGGACCTGGTGTCTTGGGGTCGGACTGCGGGGCCGACTGGGGTCAGTCCGGGGGCAATTGGGGGCTGAGGGGGTTCGGGGGCGGGGTCGTGTGGTGTTCTGCGGCTGTGTGGCCGGCCTGCTGGGCGGGGAGGGGGCGTACGCATTCGATGAGGTAGTCGCCGGTGTCCGGGGCGAGGGTGACGCCGTGGGTCTCGCTGCGGAAGCCGGGGAAACGGCGATCGAAGGATTCCAGGGCGGTCAGGTAGCGCAGCAGCGGGCCGTCGGGGGTGCCGGTGTTTTCGCCGGGCATCAGGACGGGGATGCCCGGCGGGGTGACGGTGACCATGGCGGCGGCCACCCGGCCGGCCGCGTCGGTCAGTCTTACGCGCTCGGTGCCGCCGCGGATGAGGCGCTGGTAACAGTGCCGGGGCGGGGTGACGGGCTCGGGCAGATCGTGGAAGGCGGCATCGAGCAGCTCGACCAGGCGGGCGTCGCGCAGGTGGTGGTGCATCTGCCGGCACAGGTCGCGCAGGCTCTGGCCGGTGTAGCGGTGGGGGTGGGCGGCGACCAGGTCGGGCAGCACGCGCTCCAGGGGTGCGTTGTGGTCGTGGAGCGTTTTGAAGTCCATCAGGGCGTCCATCAGGGTTCCCCACTTGCCCTTGGTGATCCCCATGGAGAAGAGGATGAGTGTGGTGTAGGTGTCGGTCTTCTCCACCACGATGTTTCTGGTGGCCAGGTAGGCGGTGAGGACGCGAGCGGGGATGCCCTGGTCGGACATCTGCCCGGTGGCGTCGATGCCGGGGCAGGTGAGGGTGACCTTGACGGGGTCGAGCAGGCAGTATCCCTCGGTCAGGCCGGTGAAGCCGTGCCAGCCGGCGTCGGGCTCCAGCTGCCAGCAGGAGGGTTCGGTGCGCAGCAGTTGGGGTGGTGCGTCGGCGAAGGGCAGACGTTCGCCGGTGGCCGGGTCGGTCACGGTCTCGGGCTGCCAGACGCCGAAGAACCAGTCGGGCCGGTCGTCGGCTGCGGCGATGCGCCGGGCGACGCGTACGACGCTCTGGCGGAAGCGGATGGCTTCGGTGACGGCTTCGTCGATGAGGCAGCGGCCCTGGGGGCCGTCCATCATCGCGGTGGCCACGTCGAGGGAGGCGATCATGGGATACAGCGGTGAGGTGGTGCCGTGCATCATGAACGCCTCGTTGAACCGTTCGTGCTCCACCGGTGCCCGGGGGGCGGGTTTGATGTGCACCATGGCGCTCTGGGAGAGGGCGGCCAGCAGCTTGTGGGTGGACTGGGTGGCGAAGACGGTGGGGCGTTGGGGGCCGGGGAAGGTGTCGGGGCCCACTGCCATGGCGTAGCGGCCGGTGTAGAGGGGGTGGAAGCGGGCGTAGGCGAACCAGGCTTCGTCGAAGTGGAGCCGGGGGGTGCTGGGTGCGAGGGCCTGGGCGACCTGGAGGGTGTCGTAGCACAGGCCGTCGTAGGTGGAGTTGGTCAGCACCGCGTACTGGGCCTGGGGCGAGACGGCGCCCTGGGTCAGGGGGTTGCGGCTGGTGCGGGAGGCGACCGAGGGTGGCTGGATCTCGGCGGGTGGCAGGGGGCCTGCCAGTCCGTAGCCGTTGCGGGTGGGGACCAGGTAGACCGGCCGGGCTCCGGAGAGGACCAGGCCGTGCAGCACCGATTTGTGGCAGTTGCGGTCCACCAGTGCGATCTCGTCCTGGGTGACGCTGAAGTGACCGACCATCCGGTCGCAGGTGGAGTCGCCGTGGAGGACGAAGTAGGTGCGGTCGGCGCCGAAGACGCGGGCGGCGTTGCGTTCCGCCGCGCCGATGGGGCCGGTGTGTTCGAAGAGGGAACCGAGTTCGGCGACGGAGATCGACAGGTCGCTGCGCAGCAGCCGTTCTCCGAAGTAGTCGTGGAAGGCCCGGCCGACGGGGGACTTGAGGAAGGCGACCCCGCCGGAGTGGGCCGGGGTGTGCCAGGAGTACTCGTGTGCGTGGTCGAAGCGGCGCAGGGCCTTGAAGAACGGTGGCAGCAGGTTGTGCTGGTAGCTGCGGGCGGCGCCGGCGATGCGTCCGGCGATGAAGGGGGCGGTGTCCTCCAGCGGCCAGATGTAGCCGATCACCCCTTCGGCCACCCACAGGGGCAGGTGTTCGAGGTCTTCGCCGGCCGTGACCAGGAAGACGGGGAGGTGGTGGAAGCGCCGGCCGGCGTGGCGCAGTACCGCGGCGCCGCCTGTTTCGTCGCTGTCTGCGGCGGTCTGGGGAAGGTCCCAGTCGATCACGGCGGCGGCCAGGCCTGCCTCGGTGCGCAGCACTGCCTGGGCGTCGCCGGCGGTGGTGGCCCAGCGCACGTCGAGGCCCCGGGTCTTGAGCTCGTTGCGGATGGTGCGCAGTTGCTCGGCGGTGGTGCCTTCGCTGTGCGGGAGCTCGCGTAGCGCGAACAGAATCGTCCCGTCGGTCATAGTGGCCCTTTGCTCTGCGCGAGTCGGTGAGGTCTGCTGTGTGCGTCGTGCGTGCTGTCCGAGAGGCAACCGGTGTGTGCGTCATGCGTGCTGTTTGAGAGGCAACCGGAAGATCGCCGGCAGCGGCCCGGTGACGGGGCGAAACCACTCCGATGAGGGAAACGCCGTATCTGACGGTGGTGTGTGAGCGTGGTGGCGGCGGGCTTCGGCGGGCCGGTGCGCGCTGAGGGCTACTGCCTCCGCGGCAGGTCCTGTTCCTCCGGCGCCCGGAACGAGCTCGGTCCGCACAGCCAGGCAGTGGGCGGCGCCCGCTTGCTCAGGGCGGAAGGATAATCTGGGCCCGTCAGCGAAGATCACAGAAGGGCGGAGCACATGGCAGACATCATGGAGACGGCGGCGCGGAAGGTCTTCGAGCGCTACGACATCGACGGGGACGGCCAGGTGACCGCGGACGAATACCGCAAGGTCGTGGCGGAGTTGGAGGGCTCGCAGATCACCGAAGCGCAGGCCCAGGAGCTGATCGACTCACTCGACACCAACGGCGACCGCCAGATGTCCTTCGAGGAGTTCTGGGCCGCCATGAAGGGCTGACCCTGCCGGACCCGACACGTGACGGTGTGCCCCGGGCGGTGCGGCCGCCGCTTCCCACCATCTCGTGGACCGTGGACGGCTCACAGCGAGGCCACGCCCGTACTCCCGCAAGAGCTCTGGCCCGAGCAGGACTGCAAGGGCTTGCAAAGGCTGTAAGGGCCAGGAGAGCGAGTGGGATGTACACGAGGTGAGCAGCGCGCAGGGACCGTCCTGATGTCCGCCTTGCCGCATACGGGACGGCGGCGCTGCAACAGCTGTGACGACGACCCGGAGCCCCGGCTGCCCAGTAGCCACAGGTGGGTGGTTGAGCCGGCCGAACACACCAGTACGCGAAGGCCCCGGGTCCTTATGAGCCCGGGGCCTCGTGCTGTCAGCACCCGGCACGGGAAGGCAACCACGAAGACAACCCAGGCCCGCGACGAGCACCATGCAGCCGACCCTCCCGGTGAAGAAACTGCCGGCCGGCCGGTGAGGGTGCTGCCGGCGTCGATGACAGTCCGATGCCCCGGACAGGAGTCGAGCAGCCGGTCCCCGCGCGCAACTGCGCCCCGCCTGACTCGTCAACGCGCGCCCCTGGCCGGTCCCGCTCACGCTGCACGACCCGCACGATCCGGCGGAGACGGCCTGACCGACCAGCACCAGGCCACGGCCCAACCTCCCGCGGAGCCGGCCGCGACGCCCGGCCACCCCGGCGCACTCTCTCCACGCACACGACCAGCCGGTCTCCGCCACACCCACCCTCATCGCGTCACGCTGGCAACGACCACCAGCAACGCCCCCAGCGACGGCAGCAGCCGCCATGGCAGCAGCAGCGGCAACGGGCAGCAGACGGCGGACGGCGGACGGCGCCAGCACCGTGGCGCATCACACTCCCCCTGCCTCAGCGAGTCAGGAGTGCAACGCGAGCGGTGTTGCAGGGCCGCATAGCGGGCCGTGCCGCTAGGCCAGCGAGGGGGCTGGACAGGAGAACACCAGCCCTCGCCCACTGGCCCGCTGGCCGGGTACCAGGCAGTCTGCCCGGCCACCCTTACCGCCCCCCACGAGTCCGGAAGCCTCCTAGCCCACCCACATCCTGCCCTGCCCCCTCCCGCCAGCCACAGACCGCAGACCCTCAGCAGACAATCCAGCCCGAGCTGAAGGCCGGTGGCGCTCTGACGGCAATCCTCGGCGTGGCACCCGAGCAGTATCCGGGCCCCGGCCACACCCGGGCTACAGTCGAACAGACTCCCCGGGAACCGTCCACCACGAGCAGACGGCCCTCATCAAGGCAACGGGGTGCGACGTCCGCCCACCACGACACCTGCCCTGCACGGTCAACAAGCAGCCAGCCCGCACGAAGGCGGCGCCGACCGAGCCGGCTCAACGCAAGGAAGGAGGAGAGGCCCTGGACCCGCGTGTACAAGACAACAGCGTGCTCGACACCCACGCCATGCACCCCTCCCCCACCGCCGGCCCCGGTCCACCGCCGGAAATGCCCCTGCGCCAGGAAGCCGGACGTGAACACCCGGTACATCAGCTCCCGCCAACACGGCGCGCCGGCGCCCGCGGGCTGGAGCCGACCCGGTCACGCGGCGCGTGCTGGAGAGCCACGCCGCACCCCGACGGGACAGACCCGGCGCGCTCCCGGCCGGCGCCGCTCGTGCCGGGACCACCAGCGAGGCCACACCTGCCGGCCTGGCCGCAGGCACGCCTGCGGCGCGAGCACCGGGGCGCCTCCACGTGCCGGCAGCACACTACGAGGCCCGTGGGTGCCAGACCCGTCTGCGCCAGCGGTGAGCCGCAAGAAGTCGCTGCGGCCGGCTCCGGTCCGAACGCGGGGCCGGCCCGCAAGCCCCGGCTGCCTGCGCACCGAGCCCTCAGCGCTCAGGGCTCACGCTCAGCGCCGGCTGTCGTCGCGTCACATCCCTTGCAGGAGACCCCATGGACTACTTCGACGTCGGGACCTTCACCCGGCCCGTATCGACGCGTTCGCCCCAAGCACAGCGCTGGTTCGACCGTGGCCTCGTATGGAGCTACGCGTTCAACCACGAAGAAGCGGTCACCTGCTTCGAAACGGCGGCGGCCGCGGATCCCGGCTGCGCCATGGCCTACTGGGGCATCGCCTACGCGCTGGGCCCCAACTACAACAAGCCCTGGGATTTCTTCGACGACGCCGATCTCCAACACACAGTGGAACGGGCACACACCGCCGTCGAACAGGCCCATGCACGGTGCGAGGAGGCCACGCCGGTCGAGCGCGCACTCATCGAAGCACTGCGCCGGCGCTACCCCGCCCCACACGCCGCGCAGGACTGTTCCGCGTGGAACGAAGCCTACGCCCAGGCCATGCGCACCGTATACGCACTCGCACCCGACGACCTGGACGTCGCCACCCTCTACGCGGACGCGTTGATGAACCTCACCCCGTGGAAGCTGTGGGACCTGCGCACGGGCGAGCCCGCCGCCGGCGCGCGCACACTGGAGGCGAAAGCCGTCCTCGACCGCGCGCTGCTGACCACGGCCGGCACCGAACACCCGGGCACACTGCACCTGTACATCCACCTGATGGAGATGTCGCCGACCCCGGAGAAGGCCCTCGCGGTCGCCGACCGGCTGCCAGGACTGGTCCCGGACGCGGGCCACCTGCATCACATGCCCTCCCATCTCGACGTGCTGTGCGGGGACTACCGGCGGGTCGTCTCGGGCAACAGCGACGCGGTCAAGGCCGACGAGAAGTTCCTGCGGCGAGCCGGCGCGATGAACTTCTACACCCTGTACCGCGCGCACAACTACCACTTCAAAATCTACGGCGCGATGTTCCTCGGCCAGTCCAGGACAGCGCTGGAGACCGCCGCGCAACTCGAGGCGTCCGTCCCCGAGGAACTGCTGCGCGTCCAGAGCCCGCCCATGGCCGACTGGCTGGAAGGCTTCCTCGCCATGCGGGTGCACGTACTGATCCGCTTCGGCCGGTGGACGGACATCCTCACGCTGCCGATGCCCACCGACCCCGAGCTGTACTGCGTCACCACCGCGATGCTGCACTACGCACGCGCAGTTGCCTACTCCGCCACAGGCGCGACCACCGCAGCCGAGACCGAACAAGAACTCTTCCGCCACACCACCGCACAAGTCCCCGGGACACGGATGCTGTTCAACAACACCTGCCGGGACATCCTGGCGATCGCCTCCGCCATGCTCGACGGCGAGCTCGCATACCGCAAAGGCGCCTACGACACCGCGTTCACCTGCCTGGAACGCTCCATCGAACTCGACGACAACCTGCCCTACGACGAACCCTGGGGCTGGATGCAGCCGACCCGCCACGCCTACGGGGCGCTCCTGCTGGAACAGGGCCGGACCGAAGAAGCCGAAGCCGTCTACCGGGCCGACCTCGGACTCGACCGCACCCTTCCCCGAACTCTGCAACATCCAGGAAACGTCTGGGCCCTCCACGGCTTCCACGAATGCCTCGTACAGCTGGGCAGGACAGCAGAAGCCCGCATCGTCGCCCAGCAACTCACCCTGGCCACCGCACTCGCGGACGTACCCGTCGAAGCATCATGCTTCTGCCGCCTCAAAACCACAGACCCGGACAGCAGCAACCACCCCGACTGAACCGCGAGGACCTGCGCTCAACAGATCCTCGCCGGCCTCCTGGCCTGCACACACCCACGCTGCCGCCGCCGGCCCGAGTCCGTCATACGCCACAGGGAGCTTCGTCATGCTCGGCGCCCTCCGTTGTCGGCGAAGTGCGTCAGGTGAACGATGCCCGGGGCGAGTACGACCCCTGACATCTCGCTGACCTGACCGGAGACTCCGGGCTACTGAACCGGCACTCGTCTCGGGTACGACTACATGTGTCCCGGTGTCGGCAGGAGTGGCTGAGCTGCGCCGCTCAGCCACCGTTCTCGTCCGCGGATGAGTCCGGGCAGCTTTCCATGTACTCAGCCTCCGGTACGCGCTCCTCCCACTCTTCCCGGGTGAAGCCGTCGCCCGCAGCCCGGCAGGCCATGCCGAGGGTGTCGGCGGCGATCTCAGGGTAGTCGCCGATGTCGACGACGTTCGCGTAACCCGCACTCGATGTGATCATCGTCCGCCCGTGCGGTCCGCCCAGGACCACCTCGTCGACGCCCTTGAGGTGGCGGCTGAACGTGAATGCCAGGTGCGGCCGTTCGGGGTCGGCTACGCTCCACACGCGTACGGCGCCGTCCTCCCCCGCCCCGGCCAGCAAATCGCCGTCGGGATGGTAGGCGAGTCGGGCGAACTTCTCTCTGATCGACTCCGTCGGCTCGGTCTCGCCCAACGGGCGTGCGCTGTCCGCATGTTCGGCGTCCCACAGATGGACACCGGTATCGGGCTCCGAGATCGGGGGCACTGCGGCGACGGCCGCCACCACGTTCCCCCGGGGAGAGAACGCCGCCGTCGAGCCACCTTGGTAGAAGTGATCGCCGGACAGAAGCGCCGTCTTCCCGGTGCGCAGATCCCACAGGCGTAGGCTCGTCCCCGCGAGCAGGAGTCGGTGGCCGTCCGGGCTGAAGGCGACGTCCTCCACGCGGGGATCGGCACGGGATGCGGTCAAAGCGGGGCGGGCGGGGTTGGACACGTCCCAGACCTGTACGTGTTTGCGGTCGCTGACAGCAAGCAGCCGCCTGTCGGGGGCGAAGGCAAGCGAAGGCCCCAGCGCACCTTCGTTGTTGCCGCGCAAACTGCCGGCGATGCGTGGGCGGGCCGGGTCGGAGACGTCCCAGAGGGTGACCCTCCGGTCGTGGTTCATGGCCGCGAGCAGGGTACCGTCGGGGCTGAAGTCGATGTCGGCGAGGACGTCACCGGTACCGATGCTGGTACCACCGCCGACCAAGTCGTAGCGCTCCTTCACCGGGTTGCTCAGTTTGGCCAGCCGTCGTGGCTCGGCAGGGTCGGCCAGGTCCCACAGACCGATCCGAGCACCCCGGGCAACGGCGAGTGTCGTGCCGTCCGACGCCAACGCGAGCTCGTCCGCGTCCGGCAGCACGTCCAGGACTCGAGGCCGGTGAACGTCGGCAAGGTCCCAGTGGATGGCCTCGCTGAAGCTCACCGAGACCAGCGAGTGTCCGTCGGCGCCGAACCGCGTTGCATCGACGAACGATGAGTGCCCGTACAGGCGGGCCTCCATGGTCATGTCCCGCGGATCGCCGACGTCCCACACGGCGACCGTCTTGTCCCAGCCTGCGCTGGCCAGGCGCCGGCCGTCCGGGGAGAAGTCGAGGGAGCTGACCCTGTCGGTGTGGGCTGTCTGTTCGTCGCGGACTGTCGGCTTGCCGGGCGAGCGGATGTCGATCAGTTTGACCACGCGGTCGTTGCCCGCCGCCAGCAGATCGCCGTCCGGGCTGAACGCCAGGGCCCCGCCGGCGTCCTCCACCATGCCACGGGGCCTGGGTTCGCGGGGGTCCGAGACGTCCCACAGCCGCAGCTCTCCGTGGGTGTCGGCGGTGGCCAGCAGGCGGCCGTCCGGGCTGAACGCCGCCCGGTCGCTCTGCAACAGGTCCTGCATCACCGAGGTGTCCTCGACGACCGGGAGCTGTCGCGGCTTCCGCGGATCACGGACGTCCCACCGGACGAGTGTGCTGTGGTCCACGTACCGGGACCAGCCGATGGTTGCCACCGTGTTCCCGTCCGGGCTGAGCACGACCGCACTCGGTCCGTCGGTCCGGTCCTTCACACCCGTCGCCCGCAGCGTCGCCACCGGACGCAGCCCCCCGTCCCTGGGCAGATCGGCGAGGTTCCACAACCGCACCTCGTCGCCGCACCCGGCTGCGAGCATCCGTTCGCCGGGGCCGCCGAACGCCACCGGCGCCTCCGCGTCGTCCTTCGAGGGACAGGGCAGCCGGGCAAGCGGGGTGCGGGGAACCGGATCGCGGCTGGTGTCCCAGACCTTCAATCGGTCACGTTCCCGTGTCGCCAGCATCCGCCCGCCACGCGCGAGCACCGGATCCGCAGCCGACGTGGGCAGCTCGGAAACGCCGCGGAACGCGCTGTCGGCCAGGGTGTCGAAGAGCGCGCGGCGGGCTTCGGCGCTGGGACGCAGGGCGTACGCGGCGAGACCGAGCCGCAGGGCCGCACGGGGGTCGGACGTGCTCAGGCTGTCCGCCTCAGCCAACAGCGCCCGAGCCGTGGCCACTTGCTGCTGTGTCTCCGCGTTGCGCTGCTGCCGCACCGCCACGACTGCGGCGACGATCGTGAGGCACAGGGCGACGGCGACTGCTGTCAGCGCTCGCTTCAGCAGCGTGGTCCGGCGCTGCTCCCGACGTAGTTCACTGCTGGCCTCCGCTTGGCCGTCCGCCAGGAACTCTCTCTCCAGTTCGGTTGGTTCGGACTTCGCTGCAAGCTCTGCCGCCGCCTGGAGCCGGCTTCCCCGGAAGAGAAAGGCCGCGTCACGGCCCGCGGCGTTCCATTCCTCGGCGGCGGTTCCCAGCTGCTGCCGCAGGAGCAGGGTGGCGGCATCCTCCTGGATCCACCGGCGCAGCAGGGGCCAGGCCCACAGCAGTGCCTCGTGTGAGATCTGGACCGTTTCCTGATTGACCGTCAGGAGCCTTTCTGTGGCCAGCTGGTCGCGGATCCGGCTCGAACCGGCCGGCAGCGAGGCGAGCGGGACGCGGTGCCGCAGGATGGCGGCACCGCCGTCCGTGGGGAGATGGACCAGACGCAGCAGCAGCTCACGCATCGTCGCCTGCCCGTCGTCGTCCAGGGACTCGTAGACGCGCCGGGTCGTGATGGCCACCGATTGCCAGATGCCTCCCGTCGCCTGGTATCCGGAGAGGGTGAGCCGGACTCCGCTGCGGCCACGCCAGGTCTCCCGCAGTGCGTGGGCCAGGAACGGCAACGCCGTGGCCGCGTCGTTCGCGGAGCGGCCCGACCTGAGGTCGTCCAGCAGCCGGTCGGTCAGGCCCGGGTCGATGGTCAGACCCACGGTGGCGGCCGGGCCCTCGACGGTGGCGCGCAGCTCCTGCTCGCGCAGTGGCGGGACGGCGAGCTGAGCCCGGGCCAGCGCACGCTCGAGCCCGGGGTGCTCCAGGCAGCTTCCGTAGTGGTCCGCCCGCAGGCCGAGGACAACGCGGGGCCGCCGGCCCGGACCGTTTCCTGTGAGCAGGGAGACGAACGCGGCACGCTCCTCGGGCGCGTCGCACCGCGTGAAGATCTCTTCGAACTGGTCCACCACCAGCAGACCGCAGGCGGGGCGCTCGTGCCGCGGTGCCGGGAAGGAACCATGTGCCAGCTCGGCCCTTACTTCGTCCACGTCCCGTCCGGTGGCTCGGGCCCACGCCTCCGCCAGGGTCCGCATGGGATGTGGTCCCGGGGCCGGCAGCAGAAGCGCCGGGCCCGGCACAGTGGTACGGGCCTCGAGGCCGCCGAGCAGGCCGGCACGCAGCAAGGACGACTTGCCCGCGCCGGAGGCACCCACCAGCACCACCTGGCCACCGTCCGGGATGTCGTCGACCAGCTCCATCAACCGCGCGGTGAGTTCCTCGCGCCCGAAGAAGTGCGCACTGTCTTCCACTCGGTACGGCTGGAGTCCCGGGTAGGGGCACGGCAGGTCCGCGGGCTGCTCGGCCGCCTCGGCCCCGGTGGGGCGCGACCGATAGGCGCGGTTGCGCGCGAGGGTCAGCGAGCCCAGCGTGCCCTCGCTCTGCCGGGCAGGATTGACCCGATCGTCGTCGGCGAACCTCTCGTCGAGCCCGGCATGCAGTCGGTCGGCGGTCAGCCACAGCGGTCCGGCCGGGTCTCCCTCATTGAGCAGTTCGAGCAGCCGGCCGGTGAACAGGGTGTGCCGTTCGCCCTCGGGCGCGAAGGAGAGCGCGTAATGCGAGGCCGACGTGAGCAGGAAGCTCCCCCGTGGCCTGGCGGAGGCAAAGGCCCGACGCACCCCGCCCTCCGAAGGCGGTGCGCCGGCACGTCCGGAGAAGCAGCAGTCGAGGACGACGAGACTGCCGTTGCCCGCGTCACCCAGCAGGTCACTGATGGTGCGGTACGAGACGGCCTGGGCGACGTGCCGGGCGGACCGGCTGGCCCGGGTGGCGAGGTACAGGTCGTCACGCGGACCGAGCAGTCCGTGCCCGACGTAGTAGAAGAGAACGGGTCCGCCACCGGCACCCGCCGCTTCCTCGACCGCGCCGACCACCTGGGCGGCATCGGCGTGGGCCGGGACGCGTTCGACATGTCCGGGCGCCATGCCGCACACGTCGAGCAGGGTGTGCCGCAGATCGTCGAGTGTCGTGTCGACGGAGGGGAGGCCGGGCAGTTCCGACTCACGGACGTGGCCCTCGGTTCCGAACAGCACCGCGCGTGCGCCGGGGGCCGCGAGGCCGCCACCCGTCATGTTGCCCGGGAGTCCGGCGAGTTCCCGTCCCGCGGGTCCTCCTCGTGTGTCTCCTCCTGTGACCCGTTCTGTGGGCCGCCGTCGTCCGGTCGGCGTGCCAGGCGCTCGGCGAGGTCGGCCGCCTCCTGCGGGCTCAGCGCGCGGGCCTGGCGGGAGGAGAGGGTGATCCGGGTGCCGTCGGGGCGGGTCACCCTGATCGTGTGGCTGCTGCGGCGGGTCTGCAGCCACGCCACCAGCGCCCCCGCGAAGACCGCGGCGACACCGCCGGGCTCCAGGACCGCCACCAGGGCGTCCACGGCCGTACCCATCGCCCCCGCCGGCGCACCGTCCACTCAGGCATACCGCCTCCCCCTTAGCGTTTCCTGACCTGCCAAGCGCCGTGCCACCACGGTAGAGCCCACCACTGACAACGAAGCCAAGGAAGACGAACGGCCCTCAGATGAGGAGCCGTTTCTCTAAGACGTCGTTTCGTTTGGATCACCGAGCCCGACGACATCAAGATGCCGCGTCACCGGTTGCGGCCGTGCACCGCTCGCTGCTGTTCGCTGCCGGTAGTTCTCGCGATCAGGCACGTGTGTGGCTCGCCGAGGTGATCCGGATGGCCGAGGCCGCCGGAAGGGGCGGGCGACGGCCGATGAGTTTCTCCGTGATCCGCAGTCAGAGATCATAGTTGGTGCACCGCAGTCACGAGCGTGGTCGAAGCGTGCACCGTCCGAACCCGCTGAGAAGCCAGACACGAGACACAGAGGAACCTTAGATGCGTACCCTGATCAGCACCGCCTTCATATCGCTCGACGGCGTCGTGGAGGCCCCGGGCGGCGAGCCCGGTTACCGGAACTCTGGGTGGACCTTCAAGGACATGGAGTTCCTCCCCGAGGCATTCGACATCAAGGGCCGGGAGCAGAAGGAAGCCACCGCGATGTTGATGGGCCGGGTCAGCTACGAGGTGTTCAGCCCGGTGTGGCCGGACATGGAGGACTTCGCCGACTACAAGGTGATGCCGAAGTACGTCGTCTCCACCACCCTCACCGAGGACGACCTGGTTTCGAACTGGGGCGAGACGACGATCCTGCGCTCGCTCGACGAGGTCGCCGCGCTGAAGGAGACGGAGGGCGGGCCGATCATCGTCCACGGCAGCGCCGCCCTGAACCAGAGCCTTTCGGATGCCGGCCTGATCGACCGGTACCACCTGCTCGTCTTTCCGCTCCTGCTCGGCGCGGGCAAGCGTCTGTTCAGCGCCACGGACAAGGACACGCAGAAGCTGAAGCTTGTCGAGCACGAGGTCTACGCCAACGGCCTGCAGAAGAACGTCTTCGACGTCGTCCGCTGACAAGGCGGCCGCACCCACCCTGCCGTCGCGTCCCCGGACGTGGCACTCGTCGGAAGGACCTGCTCGGCGGGCGTTGGATCACCGCGCGGACCAGAGGAAGATGCCCGCGATGTGAAGCCCGGCCAGGTAGATGGTCGCGGTCTTTTCGTAGCGGGTGGCGATGCCGCGCCACTGCTTCAAGCGGTTGATCGCGGGACCGGCCGGGGCCAGCAGGGTGTGTGCGGCAGCAGGGCGGCGTACGGGTTGCCCGGAAGTCCCAGGATCCAGCACCCGTCCGGGAGTTGCGCGAGCAGCTGCGGATGACCGGGGCGGCAGGCGACCGCGTCCGGGCAGCGACTGCTGGGTGCACAGCGCCTCGGCCAGCGTAAGCCCGGCGGCATCCGCCGGCGGGACCTGGCGCGCGGGCAGGGGGTCGGTGACCAGCAACTGCTCGATCGCGCGCCCGGCACGAGCGCGGCCAGGACTTTCCCCAGGCCCGGAAAGATGTGCGGTAGGTCCTCGGGCCGCGCCTTCGCCACCACCGCCCGCGCGACGACGGCGACAACGACGAGCAGCACGACGATGACCGCGAGCGCGGCGAGCAGGACGTAGGCGGGCACGGCAGAAGCAAGATCCGTCACGGAAACCTCCAGATATACGGAAAGCCCCGGCGGCTGCCGGAGCTTACGAACACGGGACAAACAGGGTGGGAAGACAAAGAGGCCCCACCCCGGGATGCCGGGAGCGGGAGCCTTCGTGCAGTGGAACCGGCGGGGGGATTTGGCGGAGCCATCGACCTCTGCCGTAGAACTGCACCGTACGTGAGGGAGCGCGGCTACACCTCGAACGTCCGATGCCTCTATATGCGGTTGTGGGGCGTCGTGGTGGCAGTGCCCGTGACGCCCGGTCAAACGGGGTGGTCACGGGACCGGGCACCAGGTTCACGACGAACGGGTTGGTGCCGGCGGTGAGGGAGTGAGAAGAGCCTCGTAAATCTGAGACCTCAGCCGTGGTGCGGGCGCCATCGTGGCTGTGCGGTTGGCTCGATAGCCCTACCAGCCGGTCAGGTCCACGAGGGCATCGCAGTGCGGGTCGTCCGGGGCCGGCTGGTGGCGCTCCTCTTCCCTGACGAGGGAGGGAAGAGAGGCGATCAGTGCGGTGAGCATGTCGGCCAGGTGGATGTCGGCGCCGATGATGCCGTTGCCGCCGGGATGCTGCACGTACAGGCGCAGCCGACTGTCGCCCCTCATCAGGAAGCCGATCAGGAAGGGGTTCTCGTCGTCGACGGGGTCGGACAGGGCGCGCAGGATACTGAGCGCCTGGCCCTGTTCGGGTTCGGGGGCGGGGGTGATGTTCTCCGGGTGGAGGCGGATGAGGGTCATCCCCATGGTGCTACTGATGTCGTCGCTGCTGTAGAGCTGGGTTCCGGCCAGGGTGGTGCGCAGGATGCGGGGGATGTAGGCGGGGGCCACCGTGTCGTGGGGGATCTCGTAGAGGAAGGTGGCGGCCTCGTCGTCGTCCCCGGCGTGGATGGCGATCCGTACGGCGCCAGGGGCGGGCAGGACGCCGCGCAGGTAGCAGCCCTCGGCGAGGGGTCCGTTCAGGTAGTCCAGCAGCAGACGGCTGATGGCCGCCTGCTGCTCTCGGTCTTCGGGGTGCGTCACTTGTTCATCCATGCGGGGCACTTGTTGTCGGCCTGGTTGCGGCAGAAGGCGTTGACAACGCCGATCGTCTGCCCCTTGCCGGCGTCGTACTTCTTGTCCTTGGTCTTGCGGGCGTACTGGACGATGACCTTGAAGTGGACCTCCTGGGCCCCGGGGCCTGTCTTGACGGCGACGCCGTCGTATTCCAGGCGCCCCTGATGGTCGTTGTGGTCGACCTTGCCATGGATAGCGGCGGTGAGGATCTTACAGACGCGGATGTTGTGGCGATAGGTGAAGTGGTTCCAGCCGAGGTGGGGGTTGCCCCACCGGGTGACTATGTGGCGCCCTTCGGGGTCCGTGGCCTTGCAATGGACATTCTTGTTCCAGGTCGGTCCGGCTGCTGCCTGGGCGGTGTGCACGGTGCCGGACAGCAGAGACGCGGTGGTCAGGGCCGTAGTCGCTATCGCAGTTACCTTCCTCATGGCGTGAGCATGCCATGTAGCCGGAGCGGTGCACATCGTCCTTCGGGGAGCCCTTGAGTACCCGCCGTACACGGCCTGTGCCGACCGGCTCGGCATCCAGCCCGGCCACGGCTCGGCCGCGGACGATCGGTGTGCTCATGCCGTCGACGCTATCCACCCGGACACGGCAACGGGGCCCAGGACCGGCGCCGGCCACGGCCCCTCACCCTCAGGCGGCATCACCCGCTGCCCAATCCGCCGTCTCCTACAGCCCGCTGGTCTCCAAGTCGAGGCTGAACGGAGCGGCACGCTCCACCCGTACGGCACTGCCAGGCCCACATCCCGGCCATCGCGTCCCCGCCCTGCACGCCGGACGCGGCTACGCCTCGGGTCCCGGCTCAGGCGGCGGTGGCGGGAGGGTGAGAGCGATCTCGCCGACGTCCGTCTTCCACGCGATCGACGTTTCCCCACGCCCGATGGCGCGGTCGATCTTCTTGATCTCCGCCCACGAAAACCCTTGGCGGCGGTACTTGCTCCGCCGCTTCGGCCTCATGTGCTTGATGTCTTCTTTTGAAGCTGTGGTGATCCCCGGGTGCCACGACCGCGCAGAAGCACCGGTCATTTTGGGCACGCGCCCCCTCTCCCGGCTGGTAGCGACGAACAGCACGAGTAGCTGCCCTGCACGGGCATCAACCACTCGCCGCACGAGGTGAAGGTCGACGACCGCATTCGAGGTGGGCCCTGTCTCATTGGGGTTTGACGGCCAGGAGGGTTTCTCCGAGGTCGGTGTGCTGCCAGGAGGCGAGCCGGCCGCGGATTTGCTCTGCCTGGCCGCCCAGGGTCATGTTGCCAGCGATCAGCAGACCGCCGGGGCGCAAGGTGGCGGCCAGTGCTTGGACCGCGGCGGTGGTGGGCGGGTAGCCGTCGAAGAAGGCCACGTCCGCTTCCTGGTCCGCCACTCCGGGGAGGATGTCGGTGCCCTCTCCGGTGTGCAGGGTGACGTGGTCGGCCAGCCCATGCCGGGCAAGGTGCTCGTGCGCCCGTCGGCTGTGGGTAGGGTCGCGGTCGATGGTGTGGACGTGGGCGCCGGTGGTGGCGAACCAGGCCGCCGAGTAGCCCAGGGCGGTGCCGAGTTCCACCACGGTCGTCGCCTTGGTGGCGGCGGTGAGGGTGGCCAGCAGGCTTCCGTCGGCGTAGGGGTAGCAGCCGCAGCCGTGCTGTTCGAGGTGGGTCAGGGTGGCGGCCTTGATGTCGCCGAAGCGGTCGGCAGCCGTGGGGGCGGTGGTCATATGGGTTGTCCGATCGGTCGGATGGTGAGCGTGTTGAGGTCGACGCCGACGGGCTGGTCGAGGGCGAAGCCGATAGCCCCGGCCACGGGCTGGGCCGACATGGCGAAGGGAGGTGTGGTTCCTTCGCCCCAGAACGGGGTGTCGATCACGCCGGGCGAGATGAGGGTGACGCCCACGCCGACGGTCGTGGCGTACATGCGGATGTTCTCGGCCAGGCCGGTGACGGCCCATTTGGTGGCCGAATACAGGTTCCCCGGGGCGTTCTTCAGCCCCGCGACGCTGCCGAGGAGTACGAACCGTCCGCCCGTTTCCTGCAAGTGGGGCAGCGCGGCCCGGGCCAGCAGGGCGGGGCCCAGCACGTTGGTGAGGACCATGGCCGACCACAGGGTCGGGTCGCCGTCGCTGATGGCCGTGCCGCTGGTGCGGAAGTGGTCGGCGGCGGTGAACCCGGCACCGGCCACCGCGGCGTCCAGGCCGCCGAAGCGCTCGACGGTCTCGGCGACGGCGGCCTGCGTGGCCTGCCAGTCGGAAGCGTCCGCGATGATCCCGTGCAGTTCCTGCGGCCGTCCCGCCTCCTCCAGGAAAGCTTGCAGCTTGCTCGGGCTGCGGCCGGTGACGGCGACCTGGTGACCGCGGTCCAGGAGCAGGCGGGCGGTGAGCGCCCCGATACCGCTGGTGCCACCGGTGATGAGGATGTTCTTACCGTTCATGGTCATGTTCCTGTCCGAGAGGTGCGTCTTCGAGGGCATCGGCCCGGCGGCGCTGCGCGGCCTCGGCAGTTGTGTGCTCGCGCCGCCACTGCACGAGTTCGTCATTGAGGCCGAACCGCACCAGGTGACGGCCGACGACGTCTTCCAGGGCCGCCAGGTTCGGTGCGCTGCTCTCCACGGTCAGCAGCAGGGCGCCGGGGATGGCGGCGAGGGTGCCCGTGCCCTTCGGGAAGGCCAGTCGGCCCTGCCCGCTCTCCTCGTCCCATGTGGCGTTGATCCGCCGGCCCAGGTGGGCTGCGAACTGCTTGGCGTAGCGGTGGGGCCTGTCGGTGGCGACCCGCGCGTGGGAGCGGCCGGTCACTGCTGTGCCTCCCTCTGCGCGAGGCTGGCCTTGGCGAAGTCCTCGATGGTGACCTGACCGCGCTCGGGAGAGCCTTCGAAGCGGATGTGCCCGGTGTTGAAGCCCTCCCACATCTCCACCCAGCTGCCGATCGCCGCCTGGGGCATGCCGAACTGGGAGAGTGTCTGCTCCCACTGGGCGCGCTCGATGACCTGCGCGGTGACGGGCCGGCCGAGCGCGGCGCAGAAGGCGGTGGCGACGTCGGCGGGTGTGTAGTCCGCCGGGGCGGCGAGCTCGATGGTGCGGCTGTCGGTGCGCTGGAGCTCACGCACCAGCGTGGCGGCTATGTCGGCCACGGCGACGTGCGGGACCGGCCGGTCCAACGGGGCGAAGAAGGTGGGCAGTGCACCGGTGCCCATCGCCGGCAGGCTGGGCAGCCAGTTGGTCATGAAGTTGCCCGCCCGCACGAAACTCGTGCCCAGCGGATGCAGGGCCTGCTCCAGAATGTGGGTGGTGACGATGTTGCCGGTGCCCTCGGGGTGCTGGGCGCCGATCGAGGACAGCGCGACCGCCCGAACGCCGCTGGCGTCCAGTGCCGTGCGGTAGGCGACGGCGACGGCATGGCCTGAGGCCAGCATGTCGTCGGATGCGTAGTCCGGCGGGTTGAGGACATACACCGCCCGGGCTCCGGCGAAGGCATCGCTCAGCGCGGTCGCGTCCTGCACATCGGCATGGGCGACCTGGGCGCCCCGGCTGTGCCAGTCCTGGCCGTCACGGCCGGGCCGCAGCACCACCCGAACGGGCTGGCCCTGCTCCAGCAGGGTGCGGGCAACGGCTCCGCCGGTCTGCCCGTTGGCTCCCATGATCACGAACATTGTGCACGTCCTCCGAAAGAATCTCGCTGTCGCCCCGTCGCGCCGAGGTGGCTTGTGGGGCTGATGCATTCACCGTGCGTGCACAACGGGTCCGCCGTCCAAGACCAGTTACGCAAAGCGCGATGCCAGAACGGCATCGCCCCAGGTCAGAGACGCCCTGGGGCGAGTGATGGCCAGTCGAGCGGCGTTACAGTCGAGCTATGCCTGACATGTCTGATCCCCCCGCGGATCTGGATCTTCGGCTGGTGCGCTACTTCGCCACCGTCGCCGACCACCGCCACTTCGGTCGCGCCGCAGCCGCCCTGCACTTGGCCCAGCCCGCCCTGAGCCGGCAGATACGGCGCCTGGAAGATCAACTGCGAGTCCGACTGCTGGACCGCACGCCGCGCGGCGTCGAGCTCACCGAGGCCGGAGCGGTATTCCTGCCCCAGGCCAAGGCGCTGCTGCGCTCGGCGGCCCGAGCCGTGGCGCAGGCCCAGGCAGCGGCCGAACCGGACCGGCTAGCCATCGGCTACACCACCGGCCTGATCATCACCCCCGCCGTGCAGGCCCTGCGCCGACGCCACCCGGACGCCGACGTCCACACCCTGCACCTGTCCTGGAACGAACCCCGCGAGGCCCTGCTGGACCACCGAGTGGACGCGGTGGTGGCCCGGCTGCCGTTCCCCACCGACCAGCTGAATGTGACCATCCTGTACGACGAGCCGCGGCTGCTGCTGGTATCCGCCGACCACCGCCTGGCCGGCAAGGAGTCCGTCACCCTCGACGACATCGCCGACGAACCCACACCTCGCCTGCGCGACCCTGCGTGGAACGCCTTCTGGCGCATCGACCCCCGCCCCGACGGACGCCGCGCGCCCGAGGGACCCCTGGCGGAGACGGTGGAAGACAAACTCGAACTCGTCGCCGCCGGCGACGCCGTCGCCATCACACCCGCCGGAGCCATGGCCACCTACAACCGCCCCGACCTGACCACGATCCCCCTGGAAGGAGTCGAGCCGGGCCGTGTCGTCCTCGCCACCCGCTCCGACGACCGCAACCGCCTGATCACCGCCTTCCGCACCGCCGCCCAAGCCCACCTCACCGGCCCCCCACACGCCGCCGGGCCCGCTTCCCACCGCCCACCGACATGAGCACCCTCCCAGCCCGCTCCTGCGCCGGACGAGCGCATGCTCCACGCGTGAGCAGCACCGTGCAGCCACCCCACTGGAGCTGTTCTTCGACGCGTGCTTCGCCACTGCCGCCACCCTCGCCACGACCGCGCAACGACGCAGCGAGCCAGCCTCCGAAGGTGACTCCTCCCCAATGCCCGCGTCCATACGTGATGAGTACGTTCACGTGTACACCGGCAGCGGATGGAAAATGCAAGATCAAATTGCACGAGCCGGGCCGAGGCCGACCATCACATTCCTTCATCGGCCAGTTAAGGGCTTGCAGCGACAGGGAAGAACGGACAAGTCTCGTGTGTCCTGTGCGTTTGGACCTTGCTTTACCTTGCATGCAGGGTTACGTAGGGCAGTTGAGCCTTGCATGCGGCTGCGGCTTCATACCGTGAGATGGCCGTTGCCGACAGGAAGGTGGGCGGATGCTCGCCCTTCGAGAACCTGAAGGCGGGCAGCCCCATGTCACAGCGTCGCGACGGTGAGGGCCAGCTTGCCGGTGGTGTGCCCGGATTCGATGCGGCGGTGTGCCTCGACGGCCTGTTCCAGCGGTAGGGCCTCGACCTGTACCCGCAGAGTTCCCTGAGCTGCGGCCTGTACGGCGCGGCGCAGGGCCAGCCCGGCGTCTTGGGGGAAGGCCGCGGCGAAGGCGGCGAGGTTGAAGCCGGAGACGGTCTTGTTGGTGAACCACAGGTGGTTGGCGGGGATGTCGACGTCTTCGGCGCCCGAGGCGTTACCCATCACCACCAGCCGTCCCATGGGAGCCAGCCGGTCCAGGCTGGCGATGCGGGAGGGGCCGCCGACCATGTCGACGACGATGTCGAACTCGCCTGCCTCGGCGACCTGGTCGCGCAGGATCACCTGGTCGTAGCCGAATCGCTTGGCGGTCTCGATCTTCGCCTCGCTGCCGACCGTCCCTACCACACGGCCGGCGCCCAGCAGCCGGGCAACCTGGCCGAGCTGGCTGCCCACACCGCCCGCCGCGGCGTGGACCAGGACACGGTCTCCGGGCTCGATGCGCGCCACCCGGTCCAGGACGAGGAAGGCGGTGGTGCTGTTGGAGGGGAGTCCCGCGGCGACGCCGAGTCCGATGCCGAGACCGTCCAGCGGGGCGACCAGGGCCGCGGAGGTGACCACCACCTCGGCGTAGCCGCCGCTGTCGACGATCGTCAGCGCAGCCACCGGCTGGCCGACGGTCAGGTCCGTGACGCCCTCGCCGAGGGCGCGGATGCGGCCGGAGACTTCGATGCCGGGCACGAAGGGCAGCGGTACGTCCACCACGCCGCGCCGGTAGAGCACTTCGGCGAAGTTGGCGCCCGCATAGGCCACGTCGATGGACACCTCTCCGGGGCCGGGCTCGGGGACCGGCATCTGCTCGACGCGGAGCACCTCGGCCTCGCCGAACTCGGGAATGGTCACTGCCTTCATCTGCGTGTTGTTGCTGTTCATGGCAGTGATCCTGCTGGACTGTCACGATGCCCGGCAGTGTCCGCTCATCCTGGGTGTGACACCACCAGGCTGTGCGTGCCCATGAGCTGCTCCAGCCTTTCTTGGGTGTCGGTACTCGGGCGGGGGTTGTGCAGGATCAGGTGGTGTCCGGGCAGTTCGGGCAGCGGCAGCAGGGTGGCATCGAAGACCAGCGTTCCGGCTTCGGGATGGTAGACCGCCTTGACCGCGCTGGTGTGCTCGGCCACGTCGTGGCGGTCCCACAGCCCGGCGAATTCCGGGCTGCTCTGGGCCAGTTCCTCAGCGATGCGGTCGAACCCCGGGTCCTCGGGATAACGGGCGGCGTCGGCGCGGAACCCGGCGATCACGTCTGGGGCGGTGTCGGCCCAGTGCCGTTGCAGGACCCGGTAGCGGACGTTGGTGAAGAACGAGACCATGCAGTTGTGGTCGCTGTCGCCGTAGCCGAACACGATGCGGGCGGCTTCGTTGATGTCGGTGAAGTTCCAGTGGCGGTCGCGGATGTACCCGGGCCGCGGTGACCAGGCGTCCAGCAGCCTCTGCACCTGCGGCGGGGACCAGGATGCGGGTCGTCAGGCGGGGCCCGTGGCAGCGCTGTCTTCCCGGTCACGTACCTGCTGGTTCGAGGTCGTACCACCGGGTCCCTCAGCGGTCGCGGCGGCGCCCGGTCACTGAGGCCCTCAGGCGCTGCCCGCCCGGGAGGCAGACGTCCGCTACTGGGCTGTGGCGGCGGTGCTGATGGACTCGCCCATTGCTGTGCCGCGGTCTCGGCCACAGTCTCAGGTGCCCTGCGCCATGCCACCGAACGGGATATTCGGAGCCAGGGGTGACCACTCGGCATCGGACGTGAACGTCTTCGTAGTGGCCCCCCTGCTGCGGCGCGGGAGGGAAGACACAGGTCATGCGGTCATGTCACATCCAGCCGAGCCGTGCCGTCATAAGAGTGCAAGCACCGACAACAACAGAGGAGATCACCGTGAGTGCCCGTTTGGACGCCTTCAGCAGCCCGACCGTGGGCAAGGTCTTCAAGCACATCATCGCGGCAGGCAAGGTGCTCGAGGACTCGACACTGCCGGCCGCGACGCAGGAGCTGGTGAAGCTCCGCGCCAGCCAGATCAATGGGTGCGGCTTCTGCACCGACATGCACAGCAAGGACGCCGCCGCGGCCGGTGAGACCCCGGTACGGCTCAACCTGGTAGCGGCCTGGCGGGAGGCCACGGTCTTCACCGAGGCCGAACGGGCCGCGCTGGAGCTGACGGAGCAGGGCACCCGCCTCGCCGATGCGGCCGGAGGTGTCACCGACGAGGCCTGGGCGAACGCCGCCAAGCACTACGACGAGGAACAGCTCGCCGCCCTGGTATGCGCGATCGCCCTCATCAACGCCTTCAACCGGGCGAACGTCATCATCCAGCAGCCCGCCGGCGACTACCAGCCCGGCCAGTTCGCCTAGCCCGCCTGGGCGCCGGCCTCGAGTAGTCCGGCGGTCATGGTGTGCCCGCGGGCGCGCCCCGTCCGGCGCGGCGTCGTGTGCAAGGCGCGCGTGTATGCCCGTCCCCGCGCGCAGACACGTGTGGGGGCCTGGAAAACACCGCTTCCAGGCCCCCACCCATGCCACCGCTTCAGAAGTCCACCTCGGCATAGTCGATGCCGGTGAACTCCACCAGAAGACCGACGGCACGGACGGCACATCCACACTGTGCCGCCAGGGCGCAGTCAGGCCGGGTCAGCTTCAGCCGCTGAGAACGTGTACTCCGAGTGCTGTCACGTGCGGTCGCGGACGCTCTCCCTCGGCTCTTCGCACAGCGGAGTTGTCCGGTGTGCGTGTCTGACGCTGTGTTGCTGAACGTGGCCTGGCCGGCTCTGCCTCGCAACCGCATGCAGGCTCCTTCCGTCTGGGTGTGAAACGAAGGGGCGAAATGTTTGCGTGGCTGCTTCTGTGGCTGGTGTTGGGCATCTGGTTGACCGTCGGGACGTTCGTCTACGCTGCCTGGAAGCGTCGGCGCCACCCCGCACGGCACCAGCGATGGTGGGTGTTGGGGATGAGTACGGGCATCGTGGGGTATTGCCACACACTCGCCTACGGTTTCGCGTTGACGCGACCGACCGAGGTATGCGGGCAGCGGACCCTCGACGATGACTATCCGCTGACCCACGTCCGCGTCGACGCGTTCCCCCCACGCCTGGCGTGCTACTGGACGGACTCGTCGACGTACGGCCCCAGCCACCCCACGGCCGCGGGCACATGGCTGCTGTGGTGCGGCGCGGCCCTCCTCGTGGCAGGCACGGTCGCCTGGGCGATAGCTCTCAGCTCGCGTACGCCGCGCTGGGCCAGAGCGGGCACGGTCCTCGCGCCCGCGACCGCCGCCACCATCTGGGCTACCGGAGTCGCCCCGCTCATGAGCCTGTCGACCGTCGATCTCCAGAACGAGTGCTTCCGCTGGCAGGTGGCACATCTGCACTCCGCGCCCTCCGGCGAGATCACGAAGACCCAGCGCAGCCTTCTGCCCCCGGCTGTCGACTGCATCTTCACCGACGGCACCACCAGTCTCATCCGCATCGAAACCCTCGGACTATCGTGCTGCCTCGCCGTGTTCCTCATCTGCTGCGCCGCGCTCAGGCTGCTGAAAACCCCAACACCCCTGTGAACCACGAGCCACGATGAGCGGCCGCGTGCAGCCAGGGCAGATAAAGCTGGACGAGTTCAGCGCCTTCGGCAGGGCTGCCGTCGCCGCACGCCCAGCCGGCACAGCCGAGCGACACCGCACGCGGACCCGAGGCGGGTGAGGTTCCTGGCCGCTGCCTGCGGCGGCTACGACGCACCACGTCCGCGGTGCCCGGGGAGAGCAACCGCAAGCAGTAGGGCACCGCCCGCCCGCAGAACAGGCCGCCCAGCCCAGGGACTCGACCGGATCGTGCAGATCGCGACGGGTGCAGCGACGACGTCGAAGGCTGCACGGTCACCTCTGCCGTGGGTTCACCCGGCAGTTGGTATGGAGGTACTGGGCAGTGCCGTTCGTGAAGTCGTAAATCGCGACCGTCTGGGTGTCTTCCAACGGATCCGCCGGTGGCATCAGGAAATGGGTCTCGCTCACCGGGAGCAGCTCATATCTGATGCGGTCCGGCTTTTGGAGGAACGCTGCCTGCATCGGGTCGAGGACCAGGGTCAGGTACAGCTTTCCGTCTTCGGCTGACACCTCGTACCGTGCGCCGGGCCGCCCGTACACGCCTTCGTACCTGGACAGGTCGAGGTTCAACGTCGTGGCCGGTGCGGGTAGTTCCGGGATCGTAACCATTTCGAGGTCGGTCAGGATCTCGTTGAACACCGTGTGAAAGAAGGTCTCCCGCGGTCCGCCGTTGGTCAGCATGGCAATGGCGGTATTCGAGTCCGGAAGGAGCCGCAGCCGGGCGTTCTGGCCGATCGTACTGCCGTCGGTTGCGTAGACGAGCAGCCGTCCGAGGCGGTGCGCGGCTTCGTAGACGAGTTCGCGGCGCTACTGGCCGCGACCGGCCTGCCGCGGATGACCTCCCGGGTGTTCGTGTGCCTGCTCACCGCTGACGCCGACGGCCTGACGGCAGCCGACCTGGTGCGCCGGCTACGCGTCAGTCCTGCGTCGGTGTCCAAGTCCATCGGCTACCTGGAGACGATGGAACTGGTGGTGCGTCAACCTGATCCCGGCGGGCGCCGCGAGCGGTACGTCATCGACGACGACGCCTGGCTCCGGGCGTGGCAAGCCGACACCGGCGCACACGCCGACATCGCGACTGCCGCACAGCGGGGCATCGAGATCTTCGGCACCGAGACGACCGCCGGCACCCGACTCGGCACGATGGGCCGGTTCTTCGCCCGACTCAGTGAGCAGATGAGCGGCAGCGCCCTCACCGAAACCGCCGTGTACAACGCGCTGACCGTGCTCGCCGCCCTCGTGCACGCCGACCGACCGCTCAGCCTGGGCGTACTCGCCACCGCGCTCGACTGGCCCCGGGACCGCGCCCGCGCCGCCCTGGACGCGATCCAACGGCAACCAGCACTCGCCGATCCCCTCGCCCTGAGGACCATCGGGCCCCAGACGTACACCCTCACCACGAGACCGGACCGCCTCAGCCCGGCGCAACGCGAAGCACTCGACCCGTAAGTCGCGCCAACAACGCCTCGATGCCGGTGAGCGGTACGGCGGGGAGCCGGGGAGCCGGGGAGCCGGGGAGCCGGGGAGCCGGGGAGCCGGGGAAGTACTGGATCTCGAACCTTCTCGCCGGCCTTCCTGCCGAAGACTTCGTCCGCCAGATAGAGCCTCGTTGGCGGATTGAGCATGATTACCAGGACAGGAAGACCCCGCCGGGCCTGGACCCTGGACTTCTTCCCCACACCTCCTGGCCACCTGAACAGGCACCTGCCCCACCTGCAACCAACCCGCCCCATGGCATCCATACGAACCGTTTGAAACGGGCCCCAGTGCTGTGACTTGGCAGGCTCATTGGGTTGGGTTGGGTTGGGTTGGTCAGGCCGGGGCCGGTGCTGTGGCCGAGGTTCACGTGTCGACGTCGGCGAGGAAGCTTTGCAGCCGCGCCGCAACCTCGGCAGGGGCCTCCAGCGGCAGCAGGTGCCCACAGCCGGGCAGGACGTCCAGGACCGCGTGGGGCAGGTGAGGCAAGAGGCGGTCGCGCAGCATGCCGGCCGGCTCGACCCGGTCGTGCTCACCGGCCAGCACCAGGACGGGAATCTCGACCCGCCGGGCGGCGGCGGTGATGTCCGCGGCGATGCCGTGCAGCGGCCACTCCCGGCGTGCCGGATCCTCGGCAGCAAGGCTGTCGCGCACCGCCGCGGCCCGTGCGGAGCCGTCGAGGGGGACGGCGGTCAGCACCTGGTCGAGGGCCTGCTCGACGGCCTGCGGCGAGTCGTAGGCGTGTGACAGGAACTCCCGGTACTCGGCAGTGACGTGCGCGGGGGGCTGCGGTGGGGCCGGGGCCAGCAGCACCAGGCCCGCCAGCCCCTGCGGCCGCCGGGCAGCGGCGAGTTGGGCGACCTTGCCGCCCATGGAGTGCCCGACCAGGACGTAACGCTCCAGGCCGGCGCCGCGCACCACGTCGAGGATGTCGTCGGCCAGCCGGTCGAGGTGGTACGGCCCGGAGAGCGAGCGGGAGGCACCCCACCCGCGCTGGTCGAAGCGGACGGTCGCGCGGTCGGCCGGCAGCCGGTCCACGACCGCCTCCCAGGTTGCCGCCGATCCGCCCCAGTAGTGCACCAGGACAAGGGCCGGCCCACGCTGCCCCCGTTGGTGCAGGCGGATTTGCCCTCCCGCGACGGGGACGGCGCCGATGTAGGTTGTGGTTTTGTTCATCTCGGTACTCTCCGTTGGTCGAACGCCAGACGTCGCCGCACGGCTTCATAGGTGTCAGAAGACGGGCCGGCAAGGGATTTCTGCCGTTGACGCTACGGGCGGCGAGCAGCCGGGGCACGGTGGAAAAGAGCGCGGTTCTTGTGGATAGCGGTCAACTGCCCGCCGCGATACGGCAGCTGCGGTACGCCCCGGCTCCCGGCGCGGACCTCGGCGTGGAGGTGCTCGGCTTCGAGCGGCTGCGGCGGATGGACCCCGAGCGCCGCCGGACCCGGCCGCAGCGCCCCGACTTCCACGTCCTCGCCCTGGTCCGGTCCGGGGAGGGACGGCACGAGGCGGACTTCGCCGACCACCTCCTGCGGCCCGGCAGCGTGGTGTGGATCCGCCCCGGCACGGTGCACCGATGGACCGACGCCGACCGCGTCGACGGGCCGCTGATCCTTTTTGAGCCGGGCTTCCTGCCCGCACCGGGTCCCGCCGCCCACACCGCGGCGGACTCCTTCGCGTCCAGCACGTGGCGGTTGGATGGCCAGGCCCGGGAGCTGGCCCTCCTTGCCGCGGACCATCTCGCCGCCGAGTACGCTGCCGCCCTCCTCGAACCGGCCGCCTCGCCACCGCTGCTGGCCCACCTGCTCGCGGCCCTGGTGCTGCGGGCACTTCCTGCCGAACCGGCCCCTGCGCCCCTCGGTCAGGGCCGCGACCACGAGGTCTTCCACCGCTACCGCGCCGCGGTGGAACGGGACTTCGCCCGCCGCCACCATGTCGACCACTACGCGCAGACCCTCGGCTATGACCGGCGCACCCTCACTCGCGCCACTCGCGCCGCCACCGGCCTGGGCGCCAAGCAGTTCCTCGACCGGCGCATCCTGCTGGAGGCCCAGCGGCTGCTCGCCCACACCGACCTGCCTGCTGCCCGCTGCGCCGAGCGCGTCGGCTTCACCGACGCCGCCAACTTCACTGCCTTCTTCCAGCGTCAAACCGGCCTGCCGCCCAGCCGCTGGCGCAGCACCCACAGCGGCCGCTGATCCCGGCCAGGGCGTGGCCGCTGCGGACCCGAACCAGCGAGCGTTTATGCGGCTCGCTTCTGTGGACGACCGCCAGTCCGCCCCGACATCCGAGAACGCTGGTCAGCGGCATCGCCTCACGTCCCATCGAACGCGATGCGCAAACCGCCGCCGGCTCGCACCCGACGCAAGTCGCCCGTTCACATCCGATGCAATGGGAGGCGCTTGGCACATCCGCGTCAGGTCGTGCGCCAAGCCTCCTCCCTCCGGAAAGCAACGGTTGGCGCTCTTGACAGCAGTGGCCGTGCACCAGGTATCGGCGCCGTTCGCGTTGACGAAGAAGAGCCGCCCCACGGTCTTCATGGCGGTGCCCTGCCACGGCTTGGCCTTCGGTCCGGTCGGACCGAGGTCCACGGACTTCCCGACGGCCTTCATACGGGCGGGCGTCCAGTAGGCGAGGGATTCCTGGCGCTCCTTGGCGGTGTAGGTCATGACGGAGACCGGGTCGGCCGAGGCGGCACGGGTCTGGCCGGCCACGGCCGTCGCCGGGATCGGGCCAGCGAGGACGAGGGCCGTACCGACCACGGCGAGCCCCATGCCCCGGCCACCAAGACGCCGGATCAGGGAAGTGGATGTCTCTGACATAGCGGTTGTCTCCTCGAATGGTGCGAGCAGCGGATACGGACTGTCAGCCGCTCTACAGGAGAGGGCATCCGACGTGAGGGGCACGTTCGGAGCTGACGCGTGGGCGGGCCTGGCATGATGCCGGGCACCGGCGAGACTGCCGGTGCCGAACTGCGGCCGTTTCCCCGGGGCGACGCCGCCTTGCCCAGGCCGCAAACGAGTTCGGCCTCGATCGACCACGTCGACAGCCGTTTCGATCTCGGTCGTCCCCGGCTGCATCATCCGCTCGCGGCCGGCCGCACCGTCCGCTCGTGGGTGGTCAGTGGTCCGTACTCGTCGACCAGCTCACGCCAGGTCAGATAGTCCGCGTCCCTCTCGTCGTCGCAGGTGGCGGGGTTGAAGCTGAGCATGTACCAGGTTCCGTTGCCGGTGCGTGTCCACGCCGCTCCCTCGCCGTCGACCACTTCGGGCGGCGCCGGAACGGGCTCTTCCTGGTCGTTCGTCACCGTCAGGCCCTGCCCCTGCTCGGGCTGCTCGCTCATGTCGTTCCCTTCGCCGGTCGGAGTGCCACCGGAGCGTCATGTCCGGTTTGCCGCCGCGGATTTGGCGTGTTGTCCGAGGCGACAACAGTCGCTGGAGGCGGTGCGGGTCCCCCCACCCGGAGCGCGGCCGCGCCAGACCCGAGGAGCGAGCCTGATATCTCCGCCAAGGAGCGGCCGGTCCTGACCGTCTCTCACCCCTCCGAGCTGACCGGCCCACTGGACTCGCGTCGCCTGCCGTGGCCGAGCAGCCCCGGAACGGATACGCAAGGGTGGGGAAGATTGCCTCGAACCGGCGTGACCAGCGCCAGATGTTCGTACGCTGCCTCAGAACTACGGCGAGATGAACCTCGGCAGAGCGGCGTGTCGGCACCCGCACCGGGTCTCCGGCGCAGATCACTGGGTGGAGATCACTGGGTGGAGGTCTTGTGGACGGTGGTGTCGTCGGGGTTCAGCCGTCGACCGTCCGCGGACAGCACTTCCAGTGCGCGGAGGCGATGTCCCTGTCGGCGGTCGACCAACTGTGAGTGTGGTTCGCCGGGGGCGAAGAAGTTCTGTTCGCCCCACTGCCGCAGCGCCACGATGACGGGGAAGAGCGCCTCGCCCTTCGGAGTCAGTACGTACTCGCGGTAGGCGCTGCCGTCCGAGGCAGGGACGGATTCGAGGACACCGCCGGCGACCATAGTGCGCAGTCGCGCGGTGAGGATGTTCTTCGCTACGCCGAGGCTGCGCTGGAACTCCCCGAAGCGCCGGCTTCCGTCGAAGGCGTCCCGCACGATCAGCAGGGACCACCAGTCGCCGATCGCGTCCACCGACCGGGCCACGGGACATTCACTGTCGTCGAAGCGCGTCCTGGTCACCATGGCGTCCCTCACTTCCCTCACTCTCATGATGGTTGCAACATGCTACCAAAAGCAGTTACCGTCACCCTCACCATTGGTAGCAACATGAAACCAGATTCGCGGAGGAGTGCTGATGCCCGGCAACGGTGAGGCTGTGACACGACGGACCGAGGCCCGGAGCCGAGAAGGTTCCGCGTTCGCCCTGTCCCGTGGCGTCGTCATACTGTTCGCCGTCGCCTGCGGGGCCGCGGTGGCCAACGTCTACTTCTCCCAGCCGCTCCTGGTGACCATGGGGCACGATCTCGCCATGAGCCCGGCACTTGTCGGCAGCGTCGTCACCCTCACGCATGTCGGATACGGGCTGGGGCTCTTCTTCCTCGTGCCGCTGGGCGACGTGGCCGACCGCAGACGGCTCATCGTGGCCCAGTTACTGCTGCTGGTGGTGGCGCTGGCCGTGGTAGCGGCCGCCCACACGGCGGCGATCCTGCTCGCGGGCATGGCCGCGACGGGTCTTCTCGCGGTCGTCACGCAGACGCTGGTGGCCTTCGCGGCCTCACTGGCCCCTCCCGCCGGGCGCGGACGGGTCGTCGGTCTGGTCACCAGCGGCGTGGTCATCGGCATCCTGCTCGCCCGCACCGCATCCGGCCTCATGGCCGATCTCGCGGGCTGGCGCTCCGTCTACCTCGCCTCGGCGTCGCTCACCGCGCTGCTCGCCCTGGTCCTGTACCGAGTGCTGCCGCGCCACAGTGACGCTCCGCCGACACCCCTGCGCTACGGACAGCTCCTGCGCTCCACGATCACCCTGTTCACACGGGAACGACTGCTGCGGCTCCGTGCCCTGTTCGGTCTGCTGATCTTCGCCGCCTTCAGCACCCTATGGAGCAGCATCGCGCTGCCGCTCAGCGGTCCCCCGTACTTCCTGCCCCACAGCGCGATCGGGGCGCTGGGGCTGATCGGTGTCGCCGGCGCCCTGGCCGCGACCATGGCGGGCCGCCTGAACGACCGCGGACTCTCCGGACGGACCACCGGCATCGCCCTGGCACTGCTCGCCGCCTCGTGGCTGCCCTTGGCCTTCACCCGCAGCTCGCTCTGGGCGTTGGTGGTCGGGGTGATCCTTCTCGACCTCGCCGTGCAGGCGGTCCATGTCACCAACCAGACTCTGATCTACGCGCTGCACCCGGACGCGGGCAGCCGACTGATCGGCGGATACATGGTCTTCTACTCGATCGGCAGCGCCACCGGCGCCCTCGCCGCGACCTCCCTCTACACGGTGGCGGGCTGGGGCGCCGTATGCACACTGGGTGCCGCGTTCAGCTGCCTCGGGCTCGTGCTGTGGGCGTTCACTCGCCACAGCACCCCGAACCCCGCCGCCAAGGTGACCTCTTGCAGCGAAGTCTGAGCGTTCTACGCAAGCGCGGCATCAGCTCCACTTCGCTCCACGACACACCGGCATCGACTTCACTTCGCTCGACAATGCACTCGACAAAGCACTCGACACCACCTCGCCGGGTGGCCGAATCGTCGTCCACTGGGTCCGTGCGGTCGAGGAATTCCCTTACCGTCGCGCCCAGTTCCGCCTGGTGCGTGATGTAGAAGTCATGGTGCCCGTCGATCGTCACCACTTCTGTGCCAGGCCGGAGACGGACCATCTCCTCTGCGTGCTGGTGCGGGACGAGCGTGCTGCGTCCGCCCCGCACCACCATCAGCGGCTGCTCGGCGGCGGTGAAGTCGTCCCACCAGTCACCTCGGACCGCGACCTTGGCGGCGTGTATCTCCTCCGGCCGCCACAGGAACCGCCAGCCCTCCGGTTCCTCCACCGCGCTCTCGGTGAAGTGCCGGGGCTCGTCCATGAACGCAAGTGCGTCCAGCATCGCCCGCATGCTCGGGAAGTGCGTCGGCAGTGCGCACAGCTGATCGTCGCCGATCGGTGCCCGGTACTCCGCCGGAAAGTCCACCACGACCACGGCCGAGACCAGTTCCTGTCGCCTTGCGGCCAGTTGGTATGCGGTGATGCCGCCGAGCGAGTGTCCGACGATCGCAACGGGGCCGAGTCCCAGGTGTTCGACGAGCGCCGCCGCGTCGGCGATGTAGCCCTCTCGCCCGTAGTCGTCGGGGTGATCGGAGAGGCCGTGGCCGCGCTGGTCGAGGGCGATGAGCCGGTACTCGGGTCCGAGGTGGTCGGCCAGCCCGAGCATGGAGCGGCCACGCCCATAGGCGCCGTGCAGCGCGAGGACGGGGCGGCCGGTGCCGCCCAGGTCGAGGTAGGCGAGCCGTATGCCGTCCGGGGTGCGGAAGTACTGCGTGGTTGCCATCGGTGTCATCGTTGCCATCGTCATGCTTTGACTCTAACAGAGGTATCTCGATTAGAGGTATAGTTGGGAGCGTGACTACTTTGGACAGTCACGACGACCGCGAAGTACGCATTCGGAGGCTCCGTGCTCACCCTCTGCATCCTCGGATTTCTCAACGAGGAACCCCTGCACGCGTACGACCTGCGCGCCCGCATCTCCGGCCTCAGTGGCCATGTGCGCCCCGTGAGCGACGGCGCTCTCTACCCCGCCATCAAGCGCCTGGAAGGCGCCGGGCACCTCACCCGCCACACCGAACCCGGCGAACGCGCCACACCCCGCCAGGTCCTCACCCTTACCGAATCCGGCCGTGCCGAACTCACGCGCCGCCTGCGCGAGCCCGCCGACCTCGAGATCACCGACCGCAACTCCTTCTTCATCCTGCTCGCCTTCCTCGGCCAGCTGCCTGACCCCGCCGACCAGGCCCGCGTCCTGCGCCGCCGCCTCGCCTTCATGGACGAGCCCGGCAGCTACTTCTACGAGGACGGCCGCCCGCTGCGCGTCCGCGACATGACCGACCGTTTCCGCCGCGGCATGCTCCAACTCGCCGACGCCACCAGCAAGGCCGATCGTGCCTGGCTGAAGCGCACCGTCGGAGAGCTGGAAGGTGACTCCTAGTACTCCAGCGCGACGTCGCGATCCACCCGAGGAGGGGCGAGGAGCCGCGCCGCCGGTAGTGGCAGCGGCGGGCGATGGCCTGGTGGCTTCTGCGCCACTCTGACCAGGGCAGCAGTCTCCTCGGGGATGCCTTTGGTGGCTTCAGCAGTGCCCCGAGCAGTGATCGCGGGCGCCGAGACGGGTTCCCACGGTGGGGGTCTTCTCGAAGGCGCCGTAGAGGTAGGCATCCTTCGGGCAACGAGCGCAGATCAAGTGGGTACACATACTCACACCTTGCCGGGTAGCCGCGCCCATCCGTCGCGCTCCCCCGCTGACATACCGTCCCCGTATGCCCGAGGAGACCGCACCAACCAACACCCCCACCGTCCCGAACGAGTCCGGGTCCTCCTCATCCGTCCTCAAGACCCTGGGATGCGGCTGCTCCGCGCTCGTCGTACTCGTTCTGATCGTCCCGCTCGTATGGGCCTCATGGGGGTCGACGGACTTTCCCCGCGCCGCGCCCGAGGACATGGCCGGTCGCGCCTTCCAGCATTCCCAGGAGGCGTATGACCTTGTGGGGTTCAAGCGCACCGTAAGACCAGGTGTGAAGGACATCGGCGTCAGCACGGAGAACACGCTCAGCTCTTCTTCCTGCCACGACGGGGGCCTGACGGGGCTGGAGGACAAGACCGTCGACGGTGCCTACCAGATAAGCCACAGCTGGGCTCTGGACCACGTCCCCGCGAGCCAGGCCGCATCATCGGCCCGTCCGGGGATGACCAGACGCCACCGGCCCTCGGCCCGCACAACGGGACTTGAGAGCGATGCTCAGCCGGCTCGCCAATTCTGTGCCGCATCTCCTCAACCACGGTGTGCGTGTTCGCAGGCGCGGCTGTGCACACGGCTGACGTCTCCGTCCTGGTCCGCGCCTTCCGCCGTGGAGACATCGCCGATCCTGCCGGCGCAGGTCGTCGAGACGATCACTTCCTCGCCGCCTCCCACGCATTCGAGCCGGAGAATCGGCAGATCCAGGGAGGTCGCCACCCCGAGAACCGCTCGCTCGCCCGCTGACCCCAAGTGTGGAGAAGCCCCGCCCACCACTCGCAGCGGCGACAGTCCGCCGGTCCACGCCGACATCGGCCTACCCCACGCACCGCCGACCGGCGGCAGCTTCCTCGATCGAGGTGACGCAGGCACCGGCGACTTGGTGAACTGACGGCATGACGCCACTCTCGCACCGAGTCCTTCGAGCACTCGAGCAGTTCAATGCCGCCCACCCCTGGGACCACAACGCCCACTACCACCGGTGGATACTGCGTCAGCTTCCCCAACGCTTCGACAGTGCCCTGGATATCGGATCCGGCAGCGGCGACCTGGCCCGGCTCTTAACGACACGCGCAAACGAGGTCCGGGGAATCGACTCCGACCCGACGATCGTCTCCCGGGCACAGAGGCTGACTCCTGCGGCAACCCCAGTGACCTTCACGGTCGCAGACGCACTGACCGGGATTCCTGCCAGTTCTTACGACGTCATCACCTGCGTCGCCACCATCCACCATCTGCCCTTCACCGAAGCTCTCACCGTCTTCCGCCGACACCTGGCCCCCGGAGGAACCCTGGTGGTCGTCGGCCTCTCCCGGGCGCAGACTGCCGGTGACTATCTGCTCGGCACCGTCGCCAGCCCGCTCAATGCCGCCACGGGCTGGCTCAAGAACAAGGGCCGCAGGGCACCCCGGCCGGCCTCGATGACCGCCCTGACCCGTCCGGCGGACATGAGCTTTCCCGACATCGTCAGTGAGGCCGAGGACGCCCTGCCCGGCGCACGGCTGCGCCGTCGGCTGTTCTGGCGCTACACCCTCGTATGGCATCGCCATTGAGCGGACCCCGGACCGCCCTGCCCGCCCGCCCGCCCGCCCGCCGGACAGAACAAGTCGAGTGTCTCAGCGGGGGCGCGTCGACGGGGCCGGGCTCCCCGTAGAAGTCCCACCCGCGGCGCCGTCCGGTCAGTCACGACGCCACGTTCCACAAAGAACGCAGCACGGTCGAACGCAGCACCGACGAGATCGATGAATGGCGGGCCTCCGCCGTGAAGGCGCCCACGGCGGCGTTCGGCCGCCATTGCGTGACCGTGGGTCTCAAGAATCGAGCACGGCGGCGACGGCCTCGATCTCGACGAGCTGATCCTCGTAGCCGAGGACGGTGACGCCCATCAAAGTGCTGGGGACGTCATGGTCAGCGAACGAGTCCCGGACGACCTGCCAGGCAGTCACCAGGTCCTCCCGCCGAGAAGATGCCACAAGCACCCTCGTGCTGATGACGTCCTGGAGTGACGCGCCGGAGGCAGCGAGAGCAGCCTGCATGTTCTCGACGGCTTTCCTGGCCTGCCCCGCGTAGTCCCCGATCGCTGCCGTGGAGCCGTCATCGTTCAGCGGACACGCCCCGGCGAGGAATATCAGGCGTGACTCGGCGGGCGCCGTCGCCGCGTAGGCGTACTCGGCGATGTCGGACAGGGATGCGGAGCGGATCAAGGTGATGGAACGAGCCATGGTGTCGTCGAGCCCTTCGCGTCGGGTGCTGAACTCGGACATCCTGCCAACGCCCCGCTGCTTCCCGCCCTCCCTTTTCTTCGCCGCCCCGACGGCATGCCGTCATTTCTGCCTGACATGCACGAGATGCACAGGGTTCACGAGATGCACGAGATGCACGAGCCGCATGGTCACCAGTTGACTCCGGGCCTCGTCGACAAGCGCTGCTCATCGACAGGTGCAACAACACAGCCGGGCGTCGGCATCGCCACGCGTCCGGGTGGCGCGCCGTGATGACTGGACGCCGTATCGCGTTCTCATCGTTGACGAGCAGCGTCCCCTTCGAGCCGGTGAGCCGTCACATCTGACCTCAGGGGCATAGTGATACATTCCTGCCCGTAACAGACTGGCTAGGCTCCGCCGGGGAGTGCTGCTGTGGCATCTGTCGGAGCGTCTCCGCAACGCGGCTTCGGCTGGAATCGTGAGACAGCGACACTCGCGCTGCTGTCGTTCGCCATGCTGGTCGTCTCGCTCGACCAGTACATCGTCGTAGTGGCGCTGCCCGACATCGCGCGCGACCTGGGCTACTCCGCGCAGACACTCCAGTCGGTGATCAGTGCCTACGCCGTCGCCTCCGCGGGTTTTCTGCTGTTCGGTGGACGCGCCGCAGACCTCATCGGGCCACGCCGGGTCCTGGCCAGCGGCCTTGTCCTCTACGCCGGAGCAGCGTTTGCGGGCGGACTGGCGACCGGGCCGGGGATGCTTCTTGCTGCTCGCGCGGTTCAAGGCCTCGGTGGCGCGCTGGTCTTCCCCACCACGCTGGCGCTCATCAACGTCACGTTCGTCGAAGGCCGGGTACGTAACCGCGCACTGGGAATCTGGGGCGGCGCCGGGGCGGCCGGGCTGGTGATCGGCGTGCTCCTCGGGGGACTGCTGACTCGTGCCTTCGGCTGGGAAGCGGTGTTCCTGGTCAATGTCGCTTTGGCAGGACCTGCCCTGCTCCTCGCGTTCGTGCTGATCCCCAAGGACCGACAGCGCGACCGAGGGCGTAAGTTCGACCTGCCCGGTGCGCTCAGCGTCACCCTCGGGGTCACGTTGATCGTGGTTGCACTGGTTCAGGGGCCGGGACTGGGTTGGCTCTCGCCCGGCATCCTCTTCAGCGCGGCGGCGGGGCTCCTGCTGTTGGGAGTTTTCGTGCTCATCGAGCGGAACAGCAGCGACCCGCTCGTACCGCCGCGGCTGCTCGCCAACCGCAGCCTCATCACGAGCCTCGTCATCGCGTTCATGTTCATGGCGACATTCGGCTCCGTGCTGTACTTCCTCTCGGTCTACTTCCAAGAGGTTCTCGGCTACAACGCCTTGGAAACCGGCGCCGGCTTCCTGATCCCGACAGCGATTGTCGTCGCAGGGTCGACAACAGCCGGCCAGATGGTGACGCGATGTGGTCTCAAGCGCACACTGCTCGGCGCTCTCGCCATCGGTGCGGTGGGCGCCGTCCTGCTCGGTTTGGCGATCTCCCCGGACGGTTCGTACACCTCGCTGATCCCGGGGCTCGTCGCGCTGAGTATCGGTGACGGGATCGTGTTCACCAGCATGTTCATCGCCGCCGGAACCGGTGTGTCCGACCGTGAGCAGGGCATCGCCTCAGGGATCGCCTCTACCGGCGCGGGGATGGGTGCCGCTGTGGGCCTCGCCATCCTGGTGCTTGTGGCGACAGCCGGCCTTGGTGATCTGACCGGAGAGCAGTTGCAGGACGAGACGGCACACGGGATCAGCACCACGCTGTTCGTGGTGGCAGCGGGGATCGCGTTGACCTTCCTCGTCGCCCTGTCCCGGCGTGAGACAACAGCCGAAGCGGAACCGGTGCCAGTGCCAGTGCCAGTACCTTGCCAAGGCCGTCGTTGCTGACGGCTGTTCGTCCCCCACGGTTCGTCCCCCACCGCCACTCTGCCCGACCTGGGACTCATCACCCAAGCAGCCCTGCGCATCCGGCTCCGCTCGTGACGGATCGAGCACGCCCTGGCCGGATGCCGGAAGGCTCCTTTCCTCACGGCTCGGCTCGGCTCGGCTCGGCTCGGCTCGCGGAACCTTGCCTGTCCCGTCCAGCCGGGCCTCTTCCGCTTCCCGCGGCAGGGCCGTGCCGGCTGAGATGTTCACGGCCGGCACGGTGCCACAGAGTTGTCAGAGTCAGCGGTCAGGTGCGGGCGGCAGGCTCGTACGGGCTGTGCATGGTGAGGAAGGTGATGTCGAGGTCGGATTTCAGGTAGTCCATGCGCTGCTCCCAGAAGGCCTGCATGTGCGGGAGGGCCAGGTGGGCGTCGAGGTCGGCCTGGGAGCGCCATGCCTCGTAGAAGACGAAGACACCGGGTTCATCGCGGTCCTCGTGGAAGTGGTACTCCAGGCAGCCGGGCTCCTGCCGGGTGGGCTCGACGAACGAGAGCAGGAGCTGTTTCAGCTCTGCGGCGCGTTCGGGCTTGGGGTGAGCGGTGCCGACGAGGGTGAGCGGCTGAGTCATGGGAGTTCTCTCTTCGATGGGTACGATGAGTCTCGTACCTTCACGACGCTAGCGAGTCCAAAGGTACGATGCAAGCCATACCTAGGATGGAGGTGCTCTGATGCCCGACGACGAAGGCCATCCGGCCGTCGAGGAGATCGAGCTCGGCTCGGTGCTCGCCGCGCTGGCGGACCCCCTGCGCCGCCGGGTGGTGCGTGCACTGGCGGCCGAGCCCGACGGCACGGCCCGCACGTGCAGTTCCTTCGCGCTACCGGTCTCCAAAGCGACGGTCACGCACCACTTCCGGACTCTGCGCGAAGCCGGGCTGGTCAGGCAGGTCTCCCGAGGCAACAGCCGAATGGCGAGCCTGCGCCGGGCTGACCTCGAGCGGCGGTTTCCCGGATTGCTGGCCATCGTGGCAGCCGAGCCGGAGGAATGACCCCGGGAGCAGGCCGGTCGCCGATCCGGGCCTGCATCCGTCATTACCGGCATGAGCGCGGTTGTCGTTGGCCCGATCCGGCCCCGCCCGAGGTCGGGAATTCCCCACCCCCCGGGCCCTACCGGCGCTTCTCCCCGCTCACCATCACGTACCCCATCTTGTCCCGGCACAGGGTCAGGATGCGTGGATAGATCACGTCGAGCTGGGCCATCGCTTCGCTTCCCACCAGCTCTGCGATCTGGTTGCGCCTGGCGGCGAACAGGCTCGGGATCAGGTCGTAGGTGGGTTTGAATTCGATGGACATATCACGGGAGTTGCGGATGATGAAGTCGGCCTCCTCGAGCATGTCGGAGTAGCGCGCGGCCTCGACGGGGAGCCGGGAGAGGGCGAACGCGGCCCGGAACAGGCCGAGCTCCTCCTGCGTGAAAGGCACAGCCTCGTAGCAGTCCGCCAGGACGAACCGACCCCCGGGCCGCAGCACGCGCCACACCTCACGGATCGCAGCGGGCCGGTCGGAGAAGTGGGCGAACGACTCGATCGCCCATACCGCGTCGAACGATTCGGACGGCTGGGGCAGGTCCATGGCATCCGCCCGCGCAAAGGTGACGCGTTCGGACAGGCCGGCCCGCAGCGCGCGGACGCGCCCCGCCTGCGTCTGCGCGCCGCTGATGGTGACGCCGAGCACCCTGCCGCCCGACCGTTCAGCGATCCGCACGGTGGGTCGGCCGGTGCCGCAGCCGATATCCAGCATCTGCTGCCCCGGGAGCAGTCCGATCTCGTCGATGAGGGTGTCCGTCCAGGCGTCCTGGGCCTGGGTCAGCTCCTTCCACATTGCGTCGGCCGTCAGCCCTCCGATGGCTTCACGCATGCCATCGGCCCACATCCCCAGGTGCATGCTGTCGCCCATGGTGAGTGCGTACAGGTCCCCGAAGCGGTCGTACCAATCGCCGACATCCTGTGCCGAGGGGTCGTGTGCCGAGGGGTCGTGTGTCGAGAGGTCGGCCATCTCCAGCTCCTTGCTGTCGTTGGGGGCTGCACGACTGTGGTGGGATTCCTGAGCAGACCGGTCAAGTTGCCGTTCCCCACGTCGCACCTCCTTCGAACTGGGGCGAACCCGACGGCGCTCACAGTCGGACAAGGCGCCGAGCGGACACCCCCGGACCGGTACTGCCCAGCCGGCAACCTCCATCACCTCTGCGGACAGCGCGCTTTGACGCATTCACCCGCCCATGGAGTGCGCGGCGCACGCCCGCCACAGGTCGCAGCCGGCCGCCCCTTCCCGGTCCAGAGGCACCCCCGCCGATACGGAGTCGCCGATCGCCACCAGTCAGCAGCCGCGCCATACACCCCCCTCCTTGGCCACCCGCCCAGCGCATCAAGCCGGCCCGCCATCGACGCGAGCACAGACGGCAGCCCGTATGCCATCCCTCGGGCCGCCCCCTTTTGCCCCCCTGCTCGGCCTCCAACAACGCCGCGGCTGGTGCGCCGACGGGCCGACACGCCGACGGCAGCAGGAGGCGCGCGGCCGACGGCGACGCCTCCCGCTTGCGGCAGATTCCCCTTGGACCCACCGCCTATCCGGTGAATGGGTCCAGGTCGTGTAACCGACTCAGTGGCGTAAGTGCATTCAGTAATCAATTAGCTACTCTGCGCACACAGGGTGCCGACGTGGCGCCCGAGCTCGTCGCTAAGGAGAGAGCTGTGGAACGAGAAGCGCGACACGGAACCGTGACCAGGCCCGAGTCCAGGGCCCAACTCCACCTCGCGGACTGGCAGGCTGCCGGCCTGGAGGCCGGGAAGTTCTTCCCCGCGACGGAATCCGGCCTCACGGACCCCTACGCGCCGGACGACGTCCCCAACTTCGAGCCGCCCCAGGACGGCCGGATCGCCAGCGCCGGGAAGGACTTCGCCGCCAAGCTCGACGAGCCGGACGCGCAGCAGGACTGGCGCAAGCACCCGGTGTCCGCCGGCAAGGCGCTGGACATCACCTGGCACTACCACGCGGAGCACAAGACACGCCGCTGGAACTACTTCCTCACCAAGAGTGGCTGGGACCCGGGAGCGCGCCTGACGCGGACACAGTTCGACCTGGAGCCGATCGCCACTTACCAGAACAGCGGCCAGCCGTACTGGAACGCCGAAGACCTCCTCCCGGAGAACCCGACCGTCCACAGCATCACACTGCCCGGTGACCGCCACGGGTACCACGTGCTCCTGTCGGTGTGGGAAGTCGCCGACACCGGCAACGCCTTCTACCAGGTCATCGACCTCAACATCAGCTGACCCGCACACGCGCCTGAGGCTGGTTACCGGCGCCCCGTCACCTTCATCGGTGACGGGGCGCCGCCATGGACTGATGCGGCTGAGGCCAGGCTCTCGGATGGCATCGGATGGCTCAGGCCGCTGCACCACAAAGGGGAGCGACTATCCCTCGATATCGACTGCGAGTCTCGCTCCACAACCATGACTGAGGTCAACCCGGGTGGCCCCCGGAAACAGCACCACCAGCGCAAGGGACGTCGAGCCGGTGCACATCGGCGTGCTACCCGCCGACCTGACACCGCACTGCGGTCCTTTCCCCTGAGCAGCAGAAGCCGTCCTCTGGACGGGAGCATGCGGGACTGCCAGAGTGAAGACATGTTCTTCCCCCGTGCCTAGGCCGACTACGACCGCGGAGCTCCTACACCGCCGCGGTCATAGGCATGCCTACTCACTACAGCGCCCCGATGAAGCGCTCTCTCACGGGAAGAACCTTCGATGGCCTCGTCCTCGTCCCATGCCCCCAGCTATGCCGCCGTACTGCGTGAGCCACACGTGCTGCGCACCTTCGCCCCGGCGCTCGTCGCCCGCTTCTCCTACGGCATCGTCTTCGTCTCACTCGCCGTCGCCCTCACCCAGGCCACCGGGTCCTATGCGTGGGCGGGCGGCGCCCTCGCCCTCTTCGGAGCGAGTACCGCCTTCCTGGCGCCCCTCCGGGCCCGGCTGATCGACCGCCGCGGACCACGGCGAGTCCTCCCCACCATGGCCGCGGTGTACACGCTTCTGCTGGCAGCCCTCACTGCCGCAACCTGGGCGGCCGGCGTCCCGAGGTGGCTGCTGATGCTCCTCACGGGTGCGGCGGGAGCCTGCGCGCCGCCGCTCGGGCCCGTCATGCGGGCGGCGTGGAGCACGCTCCTGCCGGACCCTGCGCTGCGCCGGCGGGCCTTCTCGCTGGACACGGTCGCTGAAGAACTCCTCTATGTCAGCGGCCCGCTGGCGGCAGGAGTGTTCATCGCCGTCGGCCACCCGGCGATCGGCGTGGGAGTCAGCGCCGGTCTGCTGTTGAGCGGGACGCTGGTCATGGTGGGGTCGCCTGCCATGTGCGCCCCTGACCCGGGCGTCGCCGCCGGGGCTCGGCCTACGGGTGTGTCCCGGGGGTGGTGGAGGGGCTTGCGCGGCAACGCCCTGCTGGAGGCCGTCGTGGTGACGGCCGGCGTCGGCATGTGCCTGGGGGCTCTCAGCCTGCTGCTCGTCGCCTTCTCCGAACGGCAGAAGGCGTTGGCCGCTGTCGCGTGGCTCGAGGCCGCACTGGCAGTCGGCAGCGCAGTCGGGGGGCTGGCATACGGGGCACGTGCGTGGCGGGTGCCGGGCCGCATCCGGCTGCCGCTCCTCGCGCTGGCACTCGGGCTCGTCCTGTCCGTCGCCGGCATTTCGCCGAACCTGTGGGTGCTCGCGCTCGTGGTGTGCGCCGCCGGGGCGTGTGTGGCGCCCGCGCTGACCACCGCGTATCTCGTCGCTGACGAATGCGCTGACACCAGCAGCCGCACCCGGGCCGGTACGTGGGTGAACAGCGCCTTCAACGCCGGGGCGTCGGGAGGCACCGCCCTCACCGGGCTCACGGTGGATCTGCTGCCGCTCTGGTGCTGCTTCGTCGTGGCGACGCTGCCGGCCGTGCTGAGCGGGATCGCGGTTCTGGCACGTACGCCCCTCCCCCGACCACGGCTGGTGGGTCGACGGGAGCCAGTTGTCTTGCGCAACGACGCGGAAGGTGAGTCCCGGAGCGGCGTCGGCCGTGCGGAACACGATGCTCGAGGAGCGTCGGAAGGAGCCGGTTCTGCGTAGACCTCGCGGACACCCGACTTGTACGTATGGAACCTACCGCCCGGCTGACGGGGCGGACGTTGGTGGTCGGCAAGTGGTGGTCGTGGGGTCGTGGAGGGCGAAGCCCCGGATGGAACAGAGCAGCGCCCCAGCTCAGCTTCCGAAGAAACGGGGAACCGCCTCGGACTCCGGTTCGTCACCGATCTCGTGAGTGATAGTGATCAGCACATCGACATCCAGATCGACATCGCCGAATTCGTGAGTGATCTCGGCAGCACCCTTCACAGCCGAGGAGGTCGGCCTGGGTGCCCCTGATGGTCGGCCCTCCAGTGCCCAGTTCATGGGTCAGGCCGGTGTCCGTCGCTTCGATGCGCAGAGGCGGGATGCCTTCGCGCCGGCGCTGTGCGTCGACGAGGTCGTCGATGATCAAGCGGGCGGTCGGCGGCGGCACATCGGCGAATCCATAGCCGACCGCCAAGTCCGCGTGATGGACTTCGAGTTCGCGCAGGCGGGTGGACGCCAGGGCATCCGGCATACGCAGTTCACCTGTGCGCATGCGGACTTCAAAGCTCCACGCCGCGTCCGGCAAGGAGCGCACGGCGTCATCGAAGCGCTCGGCGCTCGCCACGACATCGGCCACCAACTCGTGGACCGGGCGCCGGGCACCGGACTCGATCTCCGCGGCCCGTGCGTCCATGCTGGCGTACTGCGGCGTCTCCACACCGGTCCGGGCCCAGGTCAGCAGCCGACAGAGACTGTCGGCCGCGCGTGCCACATGAGTGATCACATGGCCACGTGTCCATGGCGGCACCAGCGTCTCTCCGCCGACCTCCGTGTCGTTGAGCGCTTTGACGGTCTGTACCAATCGGTCCGTGGACGCGGCGATCGGGACCAGCACCCCGGCCATATGCATCCCAGTCATATGCATCCCAGCCCTCACATACCTGCCTGATGCGGCGACCCACACCAAGCCGAATCCGCAATATGGAAATCAACATCCGTATAGCGATAGCATCGTGGATGGCAGGCCGCCCCTCAAGGGCGTCAACCGGCCCCTGAGGTGCGCCACATCCCTCAATGTTGCACTTTGAGTGAAGCTTGCTCATGACGCGTCCTGACCAGGGGTCCAGTGTGTCTGGAGTGCATACCTGTGCACCTGTCACCTCGAGGGGACTCGCATGAAACTCCGTGTCACCGCCCTGCTCGTGGTCTCGGCCGTCCTGGCCGGCGTCACATCCGTCCCGGCACGTGCTGTCGCACCGGGAAGCGAAGCCACAGGGAGCGTTCCTCAACTCAAGGCGCTCACCACGAACACCATGTTGTTGCCTTCCTTCATCACTGATGGCTGGGCCCAGGATGAGCGAGGTGCGCTCATCGGCTCGGCCCCGTATGTCGCCGGCAATGACGTTGTCGTATTCCAAGAGCTCTTCGACAACAGTGCCTCCGACATCCTGATGGCGCGTCTGAAAGGCTACCCCTACAGAACTCCTGTGGTGGGCCGGTCGACGGATGGCTGGCATCAGACCCTCGGCGACTACTCGTCCCTGCCGTATGAGGACGGTGGCGTCGCCATCGCCAGCCGGTGGCCCATTACGCGCCAGATCCAGTACATATATGACGACGCCTGCGGCGCGGACTCTTTGTCCGAGAAGGGATTCGCCTACGCCCGGCTCAATGTGAACGGCGCGCCCGTGCATGTGCTCGGTACCCATCTACAGGCAAACGATGACGGGTGCGACGACGGTGAGGCGGCCCGGACACGCACGTCCCAGCTCAAGGAGATGCGCCATTTCGTCGATGGCCTCAAGATTCCCGCAGGCGAGCCGGTCATCTTCGCCGGGGATATGAACATCGACCGCTACGGCCGTGAGTACGCCGGACTTCTCAGAAGCCTCGGTGCCGCGGCACCATGCTATGAGGGCCATCCGTACACGAGCGATCCCGCGACCAACGCCCTGACGAGGGAGAGGTACCCCGACTCTCCGCGGGAATGGCTCGACTATGTCCTGTACGACAACAGGCACGCGCGGCCTACCGCCTGGCGCAACACGGGCCAGGTCGTCTCGTCGCCGCCCTGGGAACTCGACGACACAACCTACACCCGCTACTCGGACCACTACCCGGTACTGGGCTTCTAGCCCTAGCCGTCCCGCAAGGTCGCCTCGAGGGCGGGGAACCCCGAAGCGGGAATTCTCTTCAACTATCGTCACGCCCGATGCTCATCGACCGACCACCCGAGAGCGCGCCGTCGCGCTTCCCCCGTCGATCAGAACTGACAGGATTCATCCGCCGCACAACGGATACAAGCACGGGTACGACGGCCCGGGGGACCTGGTCAGCAGAGAAAGCCTCCCGCCGGCTGCGCCCCGGACCGCCCCCTGAACGTCCTGTTGTTTCCCAGGATTTCACCGGGGCACGAGAGCGGTCAGACCACCTACGAAAGGACCTCATGATGAGTGCCGACGAAAAGGCCAAGGCCAAGACCGAGCAGGTCGCCGGAAAGGCAGAGAAGGCTGCGGGCCGAGCCGTGGGAAATGAGCGTATGGAAGCCGAAGGCTCGGCCAAGGAGTCCAAGGGGGATCTGCGGGGTGCCAAGGAGAAGGCCAAGGACGCCTTCAAGGACTGACATCTGGGACTTACATCTGTGGTTGATATCTGTGACTGATATCTGTCACGCGTGATGTGCGCGGAACCGCTATCCCCCGGTTGCGGTTCCGCGCACGTCATGTCTGACAGGAATCACCTGGAATGCCCAGCGCCTCTCTTGGCTCGCTTGCCTCCCCGGCTCCCCGGCTCCCTGGCTCCCCGGCTTCCTGGCTGCCTGGCTGCCTGACGAAGGAGGGCCCGCATTCAGCGCTTTCGCCGACTCCACTTCGTCCGCGACACCACCTTCGCCGAGGACACCCCCAAGGTCCACACCGGACACGGCGGGGACGACATGGCCACACTCCGCAGCATCGCGATCAACTTGTCGCGAGCGGCGGGGCCATACGAACGTCGCGGCCGCCCTCGGAGAGATGCCCTACGAGCCCTTCAGTCGGCTGCTGGGCCTCCCCGACCTCGCCTGACCTGGCCAGGCCTGCACCAGCCAAAGGACCAATGAATTCGCAACAACCCTGCCCTAAGGGCTGATGACATGCGAGGTTAAACAACAAGCTCAGCAATTGACAGGGGCGTGACGATATGCCCCCGGAGACCGCTAAAACCAGCAGTTAGTTCACGGGCACTCAGAATTGACACGGGTGTGAGGATATGCCCTCGGCGACTCGCCAAATCCGCCAGTCAGTTCATGGGTAATCAGAATTGACAGAGGCGTGACGATTGCCTATGGTCCCATCGCATCAGGTTTTCACCGATCGCACCCGAAGGTATTCATGACCACGTCCCCGACGTTGCCGAAGTTCAGGCAGCAGTTAATCCTTGCCGTTCTCATGTTGTGCTCGCTGCTGATCTGGCTGGACAACACCGTTCTGAGTACCACCTTGGAGACCCTCGCAGACCCGGTCCGTGGACTGGATGCCGGCCCGGCCGAGCTTCAATGGGCCACCGGCTCGTACACCCTGGCCTTCGCCACCTTGATGTTCACCGCAGGCGCACTGGGCGATCGCTTCGGTCACCGGACTGTGCTCGCAACTGGATTGGTGGTCTTCGCCGGGTCCTCGGTGTGGGCGGCGTACGCAAGCGACGCAGGCCAACTGATTGCCGCTCGAGCCGCGATGGGAGTGGGCAGCGCGCTGATCATGCCCGCCAACTTGGCCATCCTTATGTGGACCTTCACCGGCCCCGCGCGGGCAACCGCGATCGCCATTTCCTCGACATCCGCCGGTGCCGGAATGGCTGTAGGCCCGGTGTTGGCAGGGTTGCTTCTCGACCATTTCTGGTGGGGCTCGGTCTTTCTGGTCAATGTCCCGGTCGTGGCGCTGGCGTTGGTCGGGATCGCCATGCTGGTCCCGAATTTCCGTAGCCCCATCCCGCGGCTGCTGGACCCGGCCGGGATGTTGCTGTCGATCAGCGGGCTCGCGGCGTTGGCCTACGGGCTGATCCGTGCGGGGCAGGTGGCCGCCTGGAGTCGTACCGATGTCTGGGCGCCGATCGCGGTCGGGCTGGTCATGCTGGCCGCTTTCGTACTCGTCGAACTGCGCATCAAGGTGCCCAGCTTTGATCCCCGTCTGCTCGTGCAACGTACATTCGCCGGCGGCAACGCGGCGCTCGGATTGCTCCTCTTCGCGATAGCCGCCGTCACCTTCTATCACGCGTTCTACATGCAGGGAGCACGCGGCTTTTCGCCGGTCGAGGCGGGCCTGGCCAGTCTCCCGACCGCGCTCGGTGCGATCCTGGGGGCGCCCCTCGGCGCGCGTCTGGTTCGCCGTTGGTCGCTACGCCCTGTCACCGCACCAGCGCTCACCGTGGCGGCGCTGACCATGGGCGCCTACGGGCTCCTCGGACTGCACACCCCACTCCTCTGGATCGAGATCCTGTTGTTGGTCCAGGGCCTCTCCATCGGCATGGTGATCGGCCCGGTGACGGCAGCATTGATCAGCTCCCTGCCGTTGGAGCGGGCCGGCGCCGGGGCGGCCGTCACCAACACCGTGCGACAGACCGGCAGCGTGATCGGGATCGCGGTTGGCGGCACGATCATGTCGATCGTTTATCGGGGCACGATCGAATCCTCGCTGAGCGATATACCCGGGCCTGCGCAGGACCGGGCGCGGGTATCCGCCGAACAGGCCCGGCATGTCGCCACCACGCTCCACCGACCCGCTCTTGCGCACGCTGCCGATGATGCATTCCTTCATGCTCTGCACGTCGGCGCCGCCTGGATCATGCTCGTCGCACTCTTCGGAGCAGCTGTGCTGGTGATTGCCTTGCGTCCTGTCGGAAAGCCCACGGGACGGGTGCGGGAGCCGGACTACGATCGGGTAGGAAGCCACTCCGTGACCGGGGCGACCTCCCATTCCGGGGCCGATAGCCAACCCGCTTATGAGGGCGATGACGTGGGCGGCCACTGACACCATGGAAATCGGGCAAAAAATTCCTGGCACCCTGCGTGACAGCCAAGCCACGTACCTACCCGACCGTCATATGTTTGCCTTGTGGACCTGGTCCGGCCGCACCGTGGGGGCTGCCCCGCCGGTCGGTGATGTCGAGACGGTTCCCTTGGTTGTCCCGACGTCAGACCTTGGCGGGTTTGAGGTATCTGACGTCGACTGCGCGCTGATTGAGCCGGACAAGCTCGTCGGCGCGCCCCTCGACTCGCCGGGTCGGTCGGTGGATGTCTGGCGGGCGTGGATTGCGGGAGGCGATTCGGCCCTGCCGATCGCAGCACATGCCGTTCCCGATGCCACCGGTGTCGCCGTGACGTCGGCGGAGCATGCCGTGGCCGTCTTCCGTCACACCAATGCTGTGGCGACCGAACTCCGCACAGCGCTGACCGCCAAGCTGCGGCCCTATCAGGTTCGCGGTGTGAGCTGGCTGCGCGAGACCGTCGACGCACATGGCGGCGCGGTGCTGGCCGACGAAATGGGGCTCGGTAAGACGCTGCAAGCCATCGGTTATATCGCCGGGCGCGCCGAGGAGGGGGCACAGCTGGTGGTGTGTCCCACGTCACTGGTCGGGAACTGGGCACACGAAATCGCGCGGTTCGCACCTGACCTGCGGACGATAATCTGGCGTGGCGGGCCGCTGAAAGCGGTGGATAGCGGGACGGTGGTGCTCACCGGCTACCCGACGCTACGCCTACACAGCCCGCTCATGATGGAGCAGCATTGGGTGACTGCGGTTTTCGATGAGGCGCAGGTGCTGAAGAACCCCCGCACGCAGGTATCGAAGGCCGCGCGGACTATTGCGGCCGACGCCCGAATCGCCTTGACCGGAACGCCCATCGAGAATCATCTCGAGGAGCTTTGGGCGCTGCTCAATCTGGTCGCACCGCAACTGTTCGGGCACAAGACGCAGTTCCGTCGTCGCTTTGTCCGGCCGATCGCGGACGGCTCCCTCGCCGCCGCTGCCCGACTGCGCGGGGCAATCGAGCCGATCGTGTTGATGCGGAAGAAGTCCCAGGTCGCAGGCTCGCTCCCACCCAAGATCCACGCCGACCTGGTCTGCGACCTCACCGAGGAACAGCAGCAGTTGTACGACCAGCTGCTGGAGCAGGTGATCGACGACGGCTTCGGCAGCGGCGCACAGCGCCAGACCAAGGTGTTGGCAGCCCTCACCGCGCTCAAACAGGTCTGCAACCACCCTGGCCTGATCACCGGTGACCTCGATGAGTTGTCAGGAAGGTCGGGAAAGCTCGATCTCTGCACCGACATTGTGGCCAACAACCTCGAAATCGGCTCTCCAACCCTCATTTTCACCCAGTACCGGCAGACGGGTGAGCTGCTGGTGCGACACTGCGGCGAACAGTTCGGTGAGTATGTGCCGTTCTTCCATGGTGGCTTGAATCAGGAACAACGGGCCGACATCGTCCGCCGCTTCCAGGCCGGCAGCGGCCCGAAAGTGCTGGTGCTCAGCCTGAAAGCTGGGGGCACCGGGCTCACTCTCACCCGCGCAGCCGACGTCATTCACTTCGACCGATGGTGGAATCCGGCCGTGGAGGCGCAGGCCTCCGATCGAGTCCATCGGATCGGTCAGACCCGCACCGTCACCGTCACCACTCTGACCACGGGGACCACCGTCGAGGAGCACATCGCGGCCATGCACTCGCGCAAATCCGCGCTCTCCGATATCGCTGACCTGTCCGGTGTCGCCGAATTGGCCCGCTTGGATGATGACCGCCTCATTGCGATCCTGCGCCGGAAACGAGACAGCTGACAAATGCCCGACAATGATTTCGGTTACACAATGTGGGGGAAGGACTGGGTTCGGCTCGCCGAGCCGTTGCGTCAGACCCGCCCCGATCCGCAGCTGCCGCGCGCCCGCAGAATCGCACGCGACGGGAGAGTGCAGGTCACGATCGACGGCCGGATCGTGCGCGCCGTCGTACACCACGGTCGCAACGCTTCAGTGGCCAACATCAAGGTTGCGCCCATGTCCCGGGAGAAGGTAGTCGGGATCTCCCGCCAATTGTGCGGTGTTCGGCCCGTCCTCACCGACGAGCTGTATCACGCGATCACCGACGCGGGCCACCGGCCCGCACCGACACTCGTCGGCGGCGACCGCTCCTGCTCCTGCTCAGCTGATGCTCCACGATGTATCCATGTGCTGGCCGTCTACTACGAAATGGCGCGACGCGTCGATGACGATCCTCGAATTGCTCTCGATATCCAGGGCTTCTTCCGCGCCTCATCGGACGGTACTGAAGTGACCACCGCAGTAACACCACAGCGGTGGATCGCACTCAACGCCCTTAATCCGGCCGACTATTTCATGGCGTCCAAGTAGTCGTGCTGTACGGCGCATATCAACGACTAACGACTGTTGCGGGCAACCATCGGCAGGGGTCCCGCGCGCCATCGTGTGACATCGTGTGCCGCCGCGAACGATCCCGCCTGCTTCATCGACGAGACTGTCGCGCCTCCTTGCCGTGAGCACTTGGCCGACTGTGAAGCATCGCAGCGGGAGCGAGGAACATGATGCGGGGTAGCGACGTTCGGTTCGGCGTGGAGTTCAGTGCTCACGCAGCCTCTGCTACCAGCGGCTGCCGGTGTCGCTGCGGTGCCGGGGGATCAGAGCGCTGACCGTCTTGCCGCCGGCTTCGTCGGTGACGGCCACCGCATCGGCCAACTGGCAGACCATCGACCAGCCGAACCCGCCTCCCTCACCGAGGACATCGGGAGTGCGCGGCTGGGGCAGCAGGTGGCTGGCGTCGCTCACGGCGACGGCGATCGCCTCGGGGCAGGCCGACAGATGCAGGGAGCAGGACGGTCCGCCCGCGTGACGCACCGCATTGGTGACGAGTTCCGAGACGACCAGGAGCACGGCATCAATGGCCTCTTGCTGCACGACCGGCTCCAGTCCCCACAGAAACTCGCTGGCAAGATGCCGCGCGCGCCCGGCAGTCTCGGGGCAGCTCCCCAGGTCGACATGGAGCGCCGGTGGCACGGTGAGTGTCCGCGCGGCCTCGATGGTGGTCATGAAGCTCACCTCGTCATGCCTCGTCGGTTGTGTACGTGGCTGAAGAGCGTGCCCCAAGAACCAGCCGCGAATCCCACAGCCTTCGCCCCGTCGGCCCGCTCCCCCTTCGGCCAGGAAGCCGGCAGGTGACCGTGGGAGGGAATGCGTGGATGGTCTTCCGCCACCGGGGCCCGCCATCGACCTCCTGGAGTCGCATCACGCCGCCTGATTCCCCTGATGGACCGGTGGGGCGGCGCCCCGGGCGTCGGTGCGTGGCTCCCGGCATCCGACGCACCGTGCACCGGGCGAGGCATGGTCGGCGGTAGCCGGGACACACGCAGGGCAACGGCACCAGAGACTGCGGTGCGCGCCCGGAGCACCCGTGCGGCGTCCACCGCTCCGCAGGAGGGAGCCCCCCATGAAGGACAGCGCATCCCGTCAGGCTGATGATGGCGAGACTGGCCCTACGCCCTTCGTCGTCGACCCCGTGGACGAGAAGCTGGACGAAGGGGACAGGGAGGGCATGGGGCTGCCTCACCCCGGATACACCTCCCCGGACTTCAGCTCGCCCGGTTCCCTTCCCTCCTCCTCGTCCGCCGAGCAGGGAGGCGGACACGACACGGCCGACAAGGCCGACACCGCGGGCGGTGCGGGCGATACGGCTGGTGCGGCCGGTACGAGCGGCGCGAGCGGTACAGCCGGTGCGGGCAACACGGACGGTGCGGGCGGGGAATCATCATCCGCCGCCCCGGACCAGCAGGTACCCGCCGGTCACGCTGCGGACGAGGATGCCGTCCCGGGCTTCTCCGCACCGGAGTTCACCAGCCCGAGCTTCGACAGCCCGGACATCCCCACGGGTCCGCAGCTCGGGGAGACGGAGACCGGTCGGAGGATGCGGGCGGAGCAGCAGGGCGAGGACGCCGTCACGCCCGTGCCGCTTCCGGAGGCGCACCGTCCGCCGCAGCCGCCCCCGCGCCAGAGCTGAGGTGCGGGACGCAGGCGCTGACCGGTGGCGCGGCTCGGCTCGGAAGGCCTCGGAAGGCCATCGCATCGAGCGCCAGTAACAAGGGCGGCGCACAGCAGGGCAGCCTTGTCGCGAATGTTCGGTTCGTCGCCTGCGACTACACCTCATCGTCAGGGAACTAGGGATGTACGGCCGTCAAGCAGTCCCTGTCCTGTTCCGCAACTGCTGTCACGGGTGGATCACCAGGTCCCAGGTCGTAGCCGGCCTTCAAGCAGCAACGCTGTTCAGGCGTCGAGGCCTCCGCGCTTGACGAGCTGGCTCGCGATGATATTGCGCTGGATTTCGTTGGTCCCTTCGCCGACGATCATCAGGGGAGCGTCGCGGAAGTAGCGCTCGACGTCGAATTCGGTGGAGTAGCCGTAACCACCGTGGATGCGGACGGCGTTGAGGGCAATGTTCATGGCGGTCTCGGAGGCGAAGAGCTTGGCCATGCCGGCCTCCATGTCCACACGACGCCCGGCTTCGGCCTCCCGGGCGGCGTAGAGGGTGAGCTGACGGGCGGCGGTCAGCGAGGTGGCCATGTCGGCGAGGTAGTTGCCGATCGACTGGTGTTTCCAGATCGGCTCGCCGAAGGACTCGCGTTCCTGGGCATAGGCGAGGGCGTCCTCGAAGGCGGCCCGGCCGACGCCCAGTGCGCGGGCGGCGACTTGGAGCCGTCCGGTCTCCAGGCCCTTCATCATTTGTGCGAAGCCCTTGCCCTCGACCCCACCGAGTACGGCGTCGGCCGGCGCCCGGTAGCCGTCGAACGACAGCTCGCAGCTCTCCACGCCCTTGTAGCCGAGCTTGGGCAGGTCGCGGGAGACCGTCAAACCGGGTCCATGCTCAACGAGCAGGATCGAGATGCCCTTGTGGGCGGGCTCGGCCTCCGGGTCGGTCTTGCACAGCAGGGCGATCAGCCCGGACCGCCGGGAGTTGGTGATCCAAGTCTTCGACCCGTTGACCACATATCCCCCGCCACGCTCGGCTTCGCTCGCGCCGGAGGTACCCCGGATATCCCGGACGCCCCCAGTTCCCCCGATGCCCCCACCGTCCTTACGGGCAACGGTGCGGATGGCCTGAAGGTCCGAGCCGCCGCCCGGTTCGGTCAGGGCCATGGTCGCCCGGGTCTCGCCAGTGGCCATCCGGGGCAGGTAGCGCCGTTTCTGCTGCTCGGTGCCGAAGTGCAGCAGCAGCTTGGCGACCACGGTATGGCCGCCCATCGCGCCGGCCAGGCTCATCCAGCCGCGGGCGAGTTCCTCGGTGATCAGGACATAACAGGGGACGGAGACCGGAGTGCCGCCGTACTCCTCGGGGATGGCGAGGCCGAAGATGCCGAGCTGCTTCATCTGCTCGATCAGGGCCTCGGGGTAGGTGTTGGCGTGCTCCAGCTCTCGGACGACGGGCTTCACCTCCTGGTTGACGAAGTCGTGCACCGTCCCGACGACGAGCTGCTCGTCCTCGGACAGGATGTCGAGGGTGCTCATGTGGTGACGCTCCTTGGGGAAGGGGCGGGGAGGTCTGGTGGGCGTTGCCGCTGCCGCTCTGTCCCGGGACGGCAGGTCAGATGACGTGGTCGGCCGTCATGCGGTCGATGTCGGCCGTGCTGTAGCCGAGCTCGGCCAGGATGTCCCCGGTGTGCTCCCCCGCTGCGGGAACGGCGTCCATGCGCGGGACGGTGCCGGCCAGGTCGGTCGGCGGCAGCAGGGCGGACACGACCGCTCCCCCGGGAATCCGTACGTCGCGCCAGCGGTTCCGGGCGCTGAGCACGGGGTGGGCCAGGAACTCGTCGATGTCGTTGACCCCGGCATTGGCGATGCCTGCATCGTCCAGCAATTTCATTGCTTCACCGCTGTCGCACTCGCCGAACCGCCCGGTCACGATCGCGTTGAGTTCCTCGCGGTGGGCGACACGGTCGGAGCCGGTGGCGAAGCGCGGGTCTTCGACGAGCCCGGGCAGGCCCAGGAACTGCTCGCACAGGGCCACCCATTCGCGCTCGTTCTGGATGGAGAACAGCACGTCCTTGCCGTCGGCCGCGGTGTAGGCGCCGTACGGCGCGATGGTCGCGTGCTGGGTGCCGATACGCGGGGGCTGGGTGCCGCCGTAACGGGTGTAGTAGGCGGGCTGATTCATCCACTCGGCCAGCGCCTCGAACAGCGAGACTTCCACAGCGCGGGCCACGCCGGTGGTCGCCCGCGTGAACAGCGCGGTGAGGATCCCCGAGTAGGCGTACATACCGGCCGCGATGTCGGCGACCGACACACCCGCCCGTGCCGAGCCGTGTTCGTTCCCCGTCAGCGAGACCAGTCCGGTCTGGCACTGCACCAGCAGGTCGTAGGCCTTGCGGCCGGCCCACGGCCCGCTGGACCCATAACCCGAGATGGAGCACGGGATCAGCGACGGGAAGCGCTCCGCGAGCGCCTCGGCGTCCAGGCCCATCCTGGCGGCCGCGCCCGGGGCCAGGTTCTGTACGAATACATCGGCCCCGCTCAGAAGTTGCTCCAGGACCTTCCGTCCGCGGTCCGACTTCAGGTCGAGCGTCACGGACTCCTTCGACCGGTTGAGCCACACGAAGTAGCTGGACTCGCCGTGCACCGTGGTGTCGTACCGGCGGGCGAAGTCGCCCCCGCCCGGACGTTCCACCTTGATGACACGCGCGCCGAGATCGGCCAGTTGGCGGGTGGCGAAGGGGGCCGCCACCGCCTGCTCGACGCTGACGACGGTGATGCCGGAGAGCGGCAGTTCTTCGGGGGGCTCGGTCATGGGGTGACCTCCAGGAGCGTGCGGGTCCCACAGCGGGACTGCCATCATGAATGCTCATGACAGCGGTGACGACATAGCACTGCGCAATCTGCCCCTGCGCGCGTCGGAGGGCAGTGGAAGGAAGGCCCTGGGACGTCACACAGCTCAGGGCTATCGTCACAGTGGCCGAGGTGGGCAGTGTCACGCGTGCCGCGGGGGCTGTCCGCTCCAGGGCGGGGATCTGCCGGGTCACCGCGGACTGCGCGCATGCCCTCCGCGCCGAACAGCTCATCGGTCCGAGCACCTCACGCCACACCAGGACCACACGGACCCGCGACGCACACGAAGCCTCTTCCTGATTCAGCTGCCGGGTCGCTGCTGCCCCCGGAAGGGCGCGACCAGTCACGTACTCGTCACATAACGTGACACCGGATGGCGTTGAGGCGGCTCACCCACCCTCATCCACGGAAACTCAAAAAATACGGACGGCGATGTCGAGAACCCGCATCTGGCTCCGTCCCCGTAGTGAACGCGACCACAATGGGTCGCACCAGCACAGAGGAGAACCACCATGGCCAAGTACCTGCTGCTCAAGCACTACCGCGGCGCCCCGGCGGCGGTCAACGACGTGCCCATGGACCAGTGGACGCCGGAGGAAATCTCGGCCCACATGCAGTACATGCAGGACTTCGCGACCCGGCTGGAGGGGACCGGCGAGTTCGTCGACGGTCAGGCGCTCGCCCCTGAGGGGAAGTGGGTCCGGTATGACGGCGAAGGTCGCCCGCCGGTCACCGACGGCCCGTTCGCCGAGACCAAGGACCTCATCGCCGGCTGGATGGTGATCGACGTCGACAGCTACGAGCGCGCCGTCGTGCTGGCCGGAGAGCTGTCGGCGGCCCCCGGGGCGGGCGGGAAGCCGATCCACGAGTGGCTCGAGGTGCGCCCGTTCCTGGCCGCGCCGCCCACCATCACGGAATGAGCTCTCCGATGGACGAGGCCCTGCTCCGGAGCCTCATACCGGGCGTGCTCGCCATCCTCGTCCGCCGCGGAGCCGACTTCGCGGCGGCCGAGGACGCTGTGCAGGACGCGCTGGTCGAGGCGGTCCGTGTCTGGCCGGCCGACCAGCCGCGGGACCCGAAGGGCTGGCTGGTCACCGTGGCCTGGCGCCGGTTCCTCGACGCGACGCGGGCGGACGCCGCCCGCCGCCGGCGTGAGGATCTCGTCGACGAGGAGCCGACGCCCGGCCCCGCACCCGCCGTGGACGACACGCTCCAGCTCTACTTCCTGTGCGCCCACCCGTCGCTGACGCCGTCGTCCGCGGTCGCACTCACGCTGCGCGCCGTCGGCGGGCTGACCACGCGGCAGATCGCCCAGGCCTACCTGGTGCCCGAGGCGACCATGGCGCAGCGCATCAGCCGGGCCAAGCGCACCGTCTCCGACGTTGGGGTATCCCCCGCTCTGGGGGCACCTCCCGGCCGAAGGCTGGGGGAGAAGCCGGGAACCCGGGGAAAGTTCGACCAGCCCGGCGACGTCGCCACCGTGCTGCGCGTCCTCTACCTGGTCTTCAACGAGGGCTACTCCGGCGACGTCGACCTCGCCGCCGAGGCGATTCGGCTCACGCGTCAGCTCGCGGCCGCGATCGACCACCCCGAGGTGGCGGGGCTGCTCGCCCTCATGCTGCTCCACCACGCCCGGCGCGCCGCCCGGACCGCGCCCGACGGCAGCCTGGTACCGCTCGCCGAGCAGGACCGCGGCCGGTGGGACACGAAGTCGATCGCCGAGGGCGTCGAGATCCTCCAGGCGGCCCTCGTCCGCGACCGGCTGGGCGAGTTCCAGGCCCAGGCCGCGATCGCGGCACTCCACGCCGACGCGCCCACCGCCGAGGAGACCGACTGGGTGCAGATCGTCGAGTGGTACGACGAGCTCGCGCGCCTGACCGACAGCCCGGTCGTCCGGCTCAACCGCGCCGTGGCCGTCGGCGAGGCCGACGGACCGCGCGCGGGTCTGGCGGCGCTCGCGGCGCTGGACGACTCACTGCCCCGCCACACCGCGGTGGCCGCCTACCTCCACGAGCGCGACGGCGACCTGGCGACGGCGGCACGGCTGTACGCCGAGGCGGCCCGAAAGGCACCCAACCTCGCCGAGCGGGACCACCTGACGCGCCAGGCCGCCCGGCTCAACGACCGCCGGGGGCGCTGACGGGTCGCGGTCGGTTTTCCCGCACGCGGCACTTGGCGTGGCTCCGTGGCCAGAGCGGTCGCCTCACAGTGAGGAGGCCGGCCGAGACCGGCTGCGCGACGCGTTGCCGCGGGAAGCTCAGCGGTGACAGGCCTGCTGTCTCAGTACCCGGGTACGAGGCCCCCCGTCCTTGCTCTCCGTCGCATAATTGACGTCTATGCGAGACACAAGGCGGTCGGAGCAGCCAGAGCCGACCGAGCACTACATCTTCCAAGACAGCCAGACGGTGGTGCTGGAGTGCGGGTTCCCATGGAATTCCGTGCCCGACCGGGATCCGCTCGCTCTGGAGCGAATAACCGCGCATCGTGCTGTCCGAGCGCTGGCCGAGCTGTGCGAGGGCCTCATCAGACCCATGACGCTCGGCATGACCAGCCACGACAACAAGCTGCGTCGCGTTCGGGTTCCTCTTGAGCGTGCAGACGGCCATTTTTGGGTGACCGCGCCGGAGACCGGCGTGTGGTATCCGTTCCAGTTGAGGGTGGACAAGTCCTGCGGCACGGTGTATCCCGACGGGCGTGAGTACGACGAGTTCATCGAGCTGACGATTGACGTCAATTGGTCTTTCTGGTGGCATTCCGGGGACGGCCGGGCCAGGCTCGATCAAGCAGTGGGCCGCCTGCTTCGGCAAGGGTGGCGCCACGCACATCCGCAAACCGGCCCCAGGGCGTGAGGTCGTAGGTCTGGCCGGGAGCCCAGCGCCACGGCGGCGTCCGGGCCGACGGCGGGGCGCGCGCGGGCCCATGGGCGTCCGCGCTCGTACCAGAAGCACTCGTCCGTGCGGCGGCGCCGACCCCACGGCGCCTGCTGCACGCCATCTACTGCGCGCACAGATTGATGTCCGTCAGCTGTCACATTCCTGCGTCGCGGCGCGTCAGGGCAGTGAGGAACTCATGAGACCCGGTCGGAGCAGGTCCGCCCCGGTGTCCGCCCGATGGGAGCATTTCTGATGTCTACCGCCTACGTCGTCGTCACCCTCCTGGCCGCTGTCATGGCGGGCTTCTCGGCCGCTTCCGTCTTCTTCCGCGCCAAGTGGGTCGTGCAGCCGATGGCTGACTACGGCATCCCCCGCTCCTGGTTGCCCTGGCTCGGTACGGCCAAGGCAGCGGGGGCCGTGGGCCTGCTGGCCGGTCTGTTCCTGCCGATGGTCGGTGTCGTGGCCGGGATCGGCCTGGTGCTGTATTTCGCCGGTGCGGTCGTCGCCGTCGTCCGGGCGCGCTGGTACGCACACATTCCGTTCCCGCTGCTGTACGCGGCGCCGGTGATCGGCGCCTTGGCGCTGGGATTCACGGCCTGAGCCCTGCCGCCTGAGGACCGCTTGACCACTGTGTCAGTCGGCCGCTGCGGCCCCGGGGAGGGGCCACAGCGACCGCTTGCTGAGCAGACTGGATCAGAGCCGGTCGAGGATCTTGTTCAGCTTCCCGACTTCGGCGGACTGATTCGTGACGACATCGCCGGCGAGCTTCTTCGCCGTGGCGTTCTTGCCCTTCTTCTGCTCGTCGTTCGCCATCTCGATCGCGCCGTTGTGGTGGCCGATCATCATCTGCGCGAACTTCCTGTCGAAGTCCCTGCCCTTGGCGGCCATCAGGTTCTTCATGTCCTTGCCGGACATCATTCCGGACATGCCCGAGCCGTCCTTGGAGGCGGAACCGTGATCCATGCCGGGCATGCTGTGGTCCATGCCGGTCGCAGAACCGCCCGACACCGGCTTGCCCCAGCCCTTGAGCCAGGACGTCATCTTCTGGATCTCGGGGTCCTGGGCCTTCTCGATCGCCGCGGCGAGAGACTTGATCTCCGCGTCCTCGGCCCGGCCGTCGGCGAGCTCGGACATCTCCACGGCCTGCTGGTGGTGGGGGATCATCATCTGCGCGAACATGACGTCCGCGTCGTTGAAGGCACCCGGAGCGGGGTTGGCGCCGGCGTCCTTGGTGGCCGTCGTCGACGGCTTGGCCCCGTGTTCCGTGCCGCTCACACGGTCGTCGTTGCTGTTGCCGCAGGCGGCGAGCAGCAGACCGGCCGCGGCAGCGATGCCGGCTACGGCGATGCGGCGAATCTGGCGGCGGCGCAGGCCGTGCTTGATGACTGTCATGTCAAAACCTCGTGCTGTCTGTTCTGCGGAAAGGGTGGGCGAACGGGGTGGCGCGGGCAGTGCAAGGCGCCCGCAGCGGCGTTCGGCCTAAATCCGCAGGACTGACAGTTGAGCGAGGTCCGGTGGTCTGCGCGGCGGGGGGTTGGGGCGCAGGATCGCCACGACGCCGGCGCGAAGTCGCACCAGCCAGTCCGCCCTGCGGCTGAGCGCCGCCCGGAGGAGGCTGGTGAGGACCAGCGCCCCGAGCACGGCCACGCACAGGGTGGTCATGTCCATTCCGGTGCCTGGCGCATGGGAGGACGGCTTGGCGTCGTCGGAAGCACCAGGTGAGGAGACCGAGGCGGCCGCTGGCTTCGAGGCGGTCATGCCGCAGTGCTCAGGAACGCCGGCAGCGGGACCATGAACCGCCGGCCCCATGGTGGCGCCGGAGGAATCTTCGGGATGGCCCACCGAGTGCATCACGAACACACCCAGTGCGAGCACGACGATGAGCAGTAGGTGCCCCCAGGCGCCTGCCGCTCGGCTCGTCCGGCTCGTACTCACAGCGATCCCCTCCGGCGTTGACCCTACCGAAGGGCTCTGACCACTGCGACGTCCAGTCCCCGCCGAAGCCAGCGACCTCCTTGGCGGTTCTGCCGTGGGAGCAGCTGACCGCAGCCCGCTTGGAAGGCGGCGCCTCCGAGAGTAAAAGGAATGGTGCGCAGCACGAAGGGTGTGGAGCATGGACGTCATGAGCGATGAGATCCGACGGCAACTGACAGCGGCCGCCGAGAAGCACCAGTTCACACGCATCGTGCGCGCACTTCCGGGCAGTGACGAGATCGAGGGGTTCGTGATCTCGGTGACGCCCTCGTGGACGCTGGTCACGGAGTGCAACTCCCTTACGCTGAACGGCTTTGTGGCACTCAGAACCCGCGACATCGTCAAGGTCAGACGCCGGGGATCCGGCGATCTGATGGTGCGCTGGCTCCGGCGGCACGGCCCCTGGCCTCCCCCAGGGCCGTCCGGCGCGATCTCACAGGCGGACATCCGGTCGCTGATGGAGTCGGCCGGCAGGCAGTACCACCTGATATCCGTCCTCCAAGAGGATCTGGACCCCGACGTGGTGTACATCGGGGCGCCGGTGCGCTTGGGAAAGAACCGGCTCAGGCTCCTCGAGGTCAATCCGAGAGCCCGCTGGGCCAATGCCCCGTCGTCATTCCGCTACGACGACATCACCCGAGTCGACTTCGGTGACCGGTACAGCACCATCCTGGGCTCCTTGGCGGGTCCCCCACCGCAGTGAGCCGTGCTCGTCATGCTCGTGCAAGTGCCGGTCTTCCGGCGAGCCGGCCGGCCACACATCAGCCCCAGGCACTGGACGGCCCGGGGCTGATGTGTGGCGTTGGCGTCACAAAGCAGTTCCATTGGTGAAATTATTGTTTCTTCCGTGTTGAACATCTATCAAAAGGCGTCAACTACTGGCACGCTCCCCCTCGATTCACTCCTAATGCTCCACCGGGCATCCCACCCCTCGGCTGCCCGGCCGCTTCTTGGGCTGCGACGCCGCGGCCCTCACAAGGGAGACCGAGTTGAGACGGACCTCGTCCACCCCCCGCAAGAACACCCTGCGCGCTGCCGCGCTGGTCGCCTCCGCCGCCATGGTCGCCGTCGGCGTCCAGGCAGGCTCGGCCAGCGCGCAGCCGGACCGCGCGACCGGCGCGTCGGCGGTCCAACTCTCCACCGCACAGCGGGCATCCGCGATCAAGGATGCCCAGAGCAGCGCTTCCGCCACCGCCGCGGAGATCGGCCTCGGCGCGCAGGAGAAGCTCGTCGTCCGGGACGTCATCAAGGACGCGGACGGCACGGTGCACACCCGGTACGAGCGCACCTACGCCGGACTGCCCGTCCTCGGCGGCGACCTGGTCGTCCACCAGGCCAAGAGCGGCAAGCACAGCGTCACCAAGGCGACCAACGCCCTGATATCCGTGGCCAGTACGTCCGCCACGCTCTCCCCCTCCGCCGCGAAGAAGAGCGCACTCAGCGCTGCCGCCGCGAAAAAGGACACCAGCACCAGCGCCTCCGCCGCGCCGCGCAAGGTGATCTGGGCCGCTACGGGCAAGCCGGTTCTCGCGTACGAGACGGTCGTCACCGGCGTCCAGAAGGACGGCACGCCCAGCAAGCTGCACGTCATCACCGACGCGGCCACCGGCAAGAAGCTGTTCCAGAACGAGGCCATCGAGACCGGCTCCGGCACCAGCACCTACAGCGGCAAGGTCGCGCTCACCACCACCAAGAGCGGCTCGGCCTACCAGCTCAAGGACGGTGCCCGCGGCGGCCACAAGACGTACGACCTCAAGCAGGGGACGTCGGGCACCGGCACGCTCTTCACCGACACGGACGACGTATGGGGCGGTGGTCGCCAGACCGCCGGCGTCGACGCGCACTACGGGGCGGCCGTCACCTGGGACTTCTACAAGAACACCCTCGGCCGCAACGGCATCCGCAACGACGGCAAGGGCGCCTACTCCCGCGTCCACTACGGCAACAGCTACGTCAACGCCTTCTGGGACGACAGCTGCTTCTGCATGACCTACGGCGACGGCAGCGGCAACTCCGCCCCGCTGACCTCCCTCGACGTGGCCGCCCACGAGATGAGCCACGGCGTCACCGCCGCCACCGCGGGACTCAACTACAGCGGTGAGTCCGGCGGCCTCAACGAGGCCACGTCCGACATCTTCGGCACGTCCGCCGAGTTCTACGCCAAGAACGCCTCGGACGTGGGCGACTACCTCATCGGCGAGAAGATCGACATCAACGGCGACGGCACTCCGCTGCGCTACATGGACAAGCCCAGCAAGGACGGAGCCTCGGCCGACTACTGGTCCAGTGGCGTCGGCAACAAGGACGTCCACTACTCCTCCGGTGTCGCCAACCACTTCTTCTACCTGCTGTCCGAGGGCAGCGGCGCCAAGGTCATCAACGGCGTCAGCTACAACAGCCCCACCTCGGACGGCTCCAAGGTCATCGGCATCGGCCGGGCCAAGGCCGAGAAGATCTGGTACAAGGCCCTCAGCACGTACATGACCTCCACCACCAACTACAAGGCCGCACGCACCGCGACCCTGAAGGCGGCAGGCGACCTGTACGGCACAACGAGCTCCGCGTACAAGGCGGTTGGCGCTGCATGGACGGGCGTCAACGTGAAGTAGGCACGTTCGCGTAGTGCGTCCCGGCACCGGTCCCGGCACCGGTGCCGGGACGTAGCGCCGTCTGCTTCAGCCGACGCGTGCCGGCGGTCCGCTCCGGCGACTTCCGGGCCACTGCTGACCGCGCCGCGCGCTGCCCGTGCCGCGCACACCCCTGACCTGCGACAGCCTCCCCCGTGCCCGGCGCGCTCGCGAAGCGAGGTTCCCCGCTGCAATGGCATGCGTTTCTTCTCCGGCAGACCCGACCGGGAGTCCTTCGTGGCATCGTCACGGGTCCTCAACTCCCCCGCTGCCGACCCGGCTGCCGTGAACACACGGCTCACCGGCCGCACAGGCATGGCTCTCATCCTTGACCCACTCGGTGGTGCGGTGGCCGACGTGGGCGCGCAGCAGACCGCTTTCCCGCACCGCAGTGCATTCGCCACGGCACAGATCTATGCGAGCGCTACGGCAGCATCCGAAGCCGAAGTGACGCACAGCGTCGCGGAAGTCGTGGCGGGGCTTGCCCACCAGGGCATCGGGGGCGGTTACGTGAACTACATAGACCCTGACCTCCCCGACTGGCCGACGGCCTACTACGGCCCGAATCTGGAGCGCCTGCGTTCCCTCGCGCACGACTACGACCCGGACCAGGTGTTCGGCTTCCCGCAAGCACCTACGCAGCAGACCTGAGCGCCGGTCGATCGCAGCTGGTTGCCGCAATCTCCGGTCGATCGGCACCAGTTGCTAGGATCTCCAGATGCTCGTGAGCGCAAGGATTCCCACTGATTCCGCGATCCACGACCTCTCCGTCGTCCACCACGCGGGGAGTTCCGTGATCGTCTGCGCGGACGAGCGGGGCGGGGTGTGGACGTGGTGTCCCTCGACCGGGGAATGGATGGCCCGGCCCCTCCCCTACGCACACGCCGGGGATCCGGTCATGGCAGAGTTCCCCGATGCCGAGAACAGCATCGACACGGTCGCCGCGCTCTCCGTGGACGGCAAGCTCCTTCTGGCAGCCGGCGGAGACGAACAGGAACCGGCTCTGTGGGACCTGGGGAGCGGTGAACTCCTGTGGCGGACACCGCTCAACGGCGCCTACCTCGCCGATGTGATCGCGCTCGACGGCGCGTTCGTCACCGCGCAGCAGTACTCCGAGGAGGTACGGCTCTGGTCGCCCGACGGCACGGACACGGTACTGGGCGAAGTGGGCGAGGTGTCCTGCCTCGGCGGGGCACGGATCGGTGACCGCTGTCTGATCCTGGCAGGCGGATCGGGAGCCGAAGTGTGGGACGCCGCGACCCTCACCACCATCGCCACCTTCGATCCGGACGAGGAGCGGGTGTGGGCCGTGACGGCCTGCGCGCTCCCCGACCGCACGGCGATCGTCGCGGGCACCGAGAAGGGCGACCTGTACGCCTGGGACCTTGATGCCGCACCGGACGAGCTGATGTATGAACCGGTTGCCACCTCGCAGGGGTCCCTGGAGGCGGTGGCGGTCATGACGGTCGACGGGCGGCCTCGGGTGGTGACTGCCGGCCAGGACTCGCTGCGACTGTGGGACGCTGCCGAGGGGGTCAAAGCCGGCCACGTCCTCACGCGCGGGCACGACATCACGGCGATGGAGTCGGCGGTCGTCGACGGCCGTCGGGCACTCGTCACCTCCGGGCGCGACGGCGTACTGCGGATCTGGGACGAGTCCGACCTGGCCGCCCGGTAGTCCCGCCACAGCTCGTGCAGATCGCGGTCTTCACGGACGGGTGGCCGTTTGCCGCCGGTGAGGGCTGTCTTATTCGTCCTCACGGTTGCTGTCTGCTGGTTCCCAGACCGAGCAGTCGTGGGCGAACAGCACACGTCGTGGGTCGAAGTCGGCGAGCCGCTCCAGCCAGTGCGGATAGGCAGGAAGCGGCGGCTGCGCGCCTTGGAGTGCGGCCTGTCGGGCCAGGTGGTCCGACGCGAACCGGGACGCGAAGTCGTGTGCCTGGCCGGCCAGGACCACGGTGCCGTCGCCTCGCCGGAGGACCAGCGACTGATGCCCTTGAGTGTGCCCAGGCGTCGGAATGATCCGGGCTCCCGGCCAGAGCTCGGTCTCACCGGTGAGTTCCTCGTAAACCGCTCCGGGGAAGTCGACAAGCTCATCGATGGTGTAGTTGCCGCGGCGGGCGGTGGCCAGCTCCACATCCTGGACCAGGATGGGCTTGCCGGCCAGTAGCGGGTTTCCTCCGCAGTGATCGAAGTGAAGGTGGCAGTTCACGACGACGGAGATGTCGGCCAGAGTGACTCCGGCTGCTGACAACGCGCCTTGCAGCGGGCGCCGTTGGGGGCGGTAGTGCGCTTCGGTCCCGGAGTCCGCGACGCCGATACCGGTGTCGAAGAGAAGCATCCCCTGGTCGTGCCGCACCAGGTAGGCGAGCACGGGCTCGACCCTCGGTTGCGGGCCGCCCGTCTCCGACGCCGGCCGGATGAAGTACCCCAGATCGAGCCGGCGCACCGTCATCTTCATCCCCATACGACCATCCTCGCAGCCCGTGACGTGCCGTCCAGATGCTCTGCGGATACTGCGCCGAGAGCGGAATCGCCCTTGCAGTGACTATGAGTTGGGCGTCGCGCAGGTCGCTGCTGGACGCCCAAGGCCGTGCGGATCTCAGCCGGTCACGTCCATGCGCTGCGTGCCGGGGACAGACAACAGCCGTAGGGCCATGTCGTGTGCACTCCGCCCAGGCGGAAGTGAACCGGTGGTAGGTAAAGTCCACCCCCGACATCAGTGATCATGCTCCACTACCTGGGGGACGGATTGAGCACCACGGTATGGCTCCATAACCCGAGCCGGAAAGCTGCGAGCCGGGAAGCACCGGAGGACGGGCGTGTCCGGCGGGAGATACGCCTCACCTCCCCCGCGTCCCAGGAGGACAGCGGCACAGAGGGGCCGACCCGTGCCTACCTCGAACGTGATCTCCCGGCCGGCGGTCACGACGCCTACTGTGCCGCCCGTAAGGAAGGCGCCCGCGCTTTTCTGCTGTGGAGCGACGCATATCGTCGGCAGTTGCTGGCTCGTGTCGTGACCAAGTCCGCCGCGAAGGGCGAGGCGCGCGTTTTCGAGGTGCTCGGCGCCGCCGGTGAATCGCTGGCACTCATCTCGCGCACCCCTGCGATGCACGGCGGTCGGGGCCGGTCACGCTGGACCGTCGAACAAGCCGGCCGACCGGCGGTTGCCGGTGCCAAGGGCCACCTCTTCTGGTGGTGCGTATGGTGGCTGCTGCTCCCGCTGTGGCTGGCCATCGCGGTGGGCAGCATCGTGGGGGGCGGTGACATCGCCCGAATGCCCCGCACCATCCGCTGGAAGTCATCCGGCGAGGACGTTCTGGTCTGGAGCTCCGATGGCAACGACTTCGCCCTGACCGTCCTGGCCGACTGGTGGGACCCGCGCGTGACCGCCTCTCTCGCCGCTTTGGTCAACAGCCACGACGGGTGGCTCGGCAAGCCCTGGGACGAGGGCAAGTAGGCGCGCCAGCGTCGTTGGGCGCGTTGGGCGCGATTCCGGTTCGCTTCCCAATGCTTCGCCTCCCTGTCCTTTCGCTTCCGTGCCGGCAACCGCCCCGGCCACCAACTGAACGCCAAGGAAGGGCAGTCGGCCCTCGGAACATCCATCGCCGCACATGCCCTCGACGACCCCTCGGACGCGTCGACGCATCCCGGGTGCTGTTGGTCACGGTGGCCGGGGGGCATTGCCGGTGTGGCTGGTGATCGCCAGGGCCGGTCACGCGACCAGGCGCAGCCAGGCCGCCGCGAGTGCGGCGTGACCGGCCGGCGTCGGGTGTACGCCGTCCGCGGCCCAGCACTCCGGCCGCCCGGCCGTCGCGGCGAGCTCGCCGAACATGCCGTCGGCGGCGAGCAGATGCGCGCCGTACTTGCGGGCGAGCTTGCGCACGGCCTGGATCTTCGGATCCAGGCCGGTGCGCCATTCCTCTCGCTCCTTCTCTCCGATGAGCGCGACACCGGCACCGGCCTCGACGACGCCGTCGATCGGCAGGAGGAACGGCTCGATGAGGATCAGCTCCGTGCCCGCCTCGGCGAGGGGCGCGAGCAGGCGCCCCGCGCGCCCTTTTGGCGCCGGAAGGAAAGAAGAGGGAACGGAGCAGCCGCTAAGGAGAACGAGGTAGCTGCTTCAGATTTCCGGGCCACCGAACCAATGGCCGGCGGCCCGCTCGAACGCTTCACGATCAGGGGTGCGATCGCCTGCCCAGGCGACTACACCGTCGGGGCGGACAAGCACGGCACCCAATCCGAGGTCGTTTTTCGCCGGACCGGCCGCATACCGCATCCGACTCTCCCAGCCCATCGCTGAATCGCGCAGGCATTGGCCGGTGCTGAAATCGAGCGCGACGCCACGTCCGTCCCGCATCAGGTCGCCGAGGCGAGTGCCGTTTTCGAGGTGAAGGTCCGGGGCGCTGCGGCCGACCAGTGGATGCTCACTGCCGAGGTCGTAACGGATCGACGCTCCCGACAGCCTCTCGAACATGTAGGTCGTTCCGTCACGGGTCCCGATCAGGTCGCGAACCACCGCTTGGATCGCCTGGCCATGCGGGCCCGGCCGCATGACCGCCACCTGGGCGCGCGTCCAGTCGAGCACCGCGGCGCCGATCGGATGGCGCTCGCGGGTGTAGGTGTCGAGCAGCCCGTCCGGCGCATACCCGTGCACGGTCGCCGCGAGCTTCCAACCCAGGTTCATGGCATCGCCGATGCCGGTGTTGAGTCCCTGCCCGCCGAGGGGCGAGTGGATGTGAGCGGCGTCGCCCGCGAGCAGGACGCGTCCCCGCCGGTAGGTCGTCGTCTGCATCGCCCGATCGGTGAAGGTCGAGGCGAGATGCACGTCGCTCAGCGTCACGTCGGTGCCGGATACACGGCGCAGAACTGCCTGGAGATGGTCGCGAGTCGGCTGCTGCGAGCGTTCGAACGCACCGCCGTCGAAGTCCATCATGCCGATGTGCCCTTCCGAGGGCTGGAGATAGATGCCCGTCGGCGTCAGGTTGATCCCGGAGCGCAGCTCCTCGGAATCGGCCACCGTGACGTGCATGGAGTAGCCGGTCAACTGCGCCTCGGTGCCGACGAATTCGAAGCCCGCGAGTCCACGCACCGCACTGCGTCCGCCATCGCAGCCGACGACCCAGCGCGCCGCGTACTCGTGCTCGCCGGCTCGCACGACCGCGCTCTCCTCGTTCTGGGCGATGGCTGAGACCGTGACACCGTGCCTGATTTCCACGCCGAGCTGGGATGCCTGCCCGGACAGCAGCGTCTCGACCGATTCGAGGTGGGTCAGCAAGACCTCCATCGCCGGGCTGGGAAGCCGGTACGGCAGGGCGGCGACGTCGACCAGGGCCGGATCGAGCACCATGCCGGCGAAATGGCCCACGCCACGAAGGGCCGACGGCTCGTGCGCGTCGTGATCCGCGCCGGGATCGTCGTGGACGCCCGATGCCGTCAGCAGCTGGTGCAGCATCCCGCGGCGGTAGAACGCTTCGACCGACGCGACGGACAGGCCCCGCATCCCGAGCGGCTTCGCCTTGAACGGGGAGTGCGGCTCCGGGTCCCGCTCAAGCACCAGGACAGAGCAGCCCGCGAGGCCGAGCTCGCAGGCAAGGAACAGACCAACCGGGCCGGCGCCCACGATCACTACGTCATGCACGAGAAATTCCCTTCCCCAACCCACAGCCGGATGGACACCCGGCCGGACCTCTCTCAAGGTGCCGGACCCCACCGATATCGGGCCGACAGCCCCCGATATGCCGCCGACACCAGGGCTCCGCCGCTCGATCACCCCTGATCAAGCGCCGATCAGCCAGGAGGGGGCTTCACAGGTCTCAACCCCAGGGAGTGGGACATCGGCTGGCAGCTGGACGCACCGACGGCCCTGACGCGGGGTGGTGACACCGCGCAGGCATCAGACTGCCGAAGCCGTCCGGCCTGCCGAGGGGAACCGGCGCCGACATGCCGCGGCCGCGGCAGGGTGCGAGCCGGGCAAGCGGCCCGGACAAGCTGCCGGCATGACTCCCCGAACGCCGGGGTGCCATGTCGTCGCACACCCCGGAGTGCCACGCCGTCGCACACGCCCGTGACACACCGCCCATGGGAAGATCCCTTCGCGCCATGTGCACTGGTGCCGACCGTGGAAGGTGACGATGTACGCGATATCCCTGGGCGACGACGGTGCTGAGCTCCGCCCGCTCGAACCGTGGCAGGCCGAGGAGTTCCTGGCCCATGTGGACCGGGGGCGGGAGTTCATCGGGCAGCACAACGCGCTGCCCGACGTGGTCACGGACCTGACGTCGAGCCGTGCGTTCCTCCAGGCGTACGCGGAGAAGGCGGCAGCCGACGCCGGGCGGCTCCACGGCATCTGGACGGACGGCAAGCTGGTCGGGGCGGTGCTCTTCCGGAGAATGGACGTCGAGCAGGGCATCGCCGAGGCGGGCTGCTGGCTGGAGCCGTCGGCAGTGGGCAAGGGGCTGGTGACCCGGGCGGTACGCGTGATCATCGATTGGGCCGTCGAGGAGCGGGGCATCCACCGCGTGGAGTGGTGGGTATCGGCAGCGAACGGACCCAGCATCGCCGTGGCCCGGCGGCTCGGGATGACGAAGGACGGCGTGCTGCGGGAGAGCTACCCGTACCGGGGGAAGCGGCACGACGAGGAGATCTGGTCGGTGCTCGCTCCGGAGTGGCGGGCGGGCGAGCAGGCTTCCTGAGGGCCTGCGTGGTCCAGCCCCGCTCGGTTCGTCACGGGGCTCCCGCCTGACCGTCCAGTGGGGGGGGTGCGCACCCCCAGTAAACGGTTGACCGCCGTCGGCCCTTCTCTGCCTCCGTCGTTCATGGCTCTTTCGACTTGCTGGATGCCCGGCTGCTCCGTGACGACTCCCGTACCCCTGGGCGGCAGCCGTGAGTTGATCCGCCTCCGGCGCTCCTTGAATCCGCCCCGCCAGACCGCCGCAATACCCCGAAAGAGCGACCCGCGCTGTTCGAGTGCCCGCAGGTGCACACAGACCAACTGCCCTGCGCGCTCCGCCGGCAACTGGAACATGCGTTCATCATCTGCCCCCGAAGTACCCGTTACGGGGCGCGATCCGGGCCAGTTCTTAGAGCACCTGTACTCATCGCTCCTCCCGGAGGAAACGTGATTCCCTTAGGCGCTCCTGAGCATGGCCCTGCCGCGTTCGAACATCACCCGGTCTCCCTCTGTCTGCCCCCGTGCTCCTCGGGGCATGTGGTTGACGCTTCCGTGCCGGGCACTCGCGGCTCCGCACGACCGGTTACGGGGTGGTGGGCATGAGCAGGAAGACCGCGTCGGCCGACACCCCCGGCCCGCGAAAACGGGTGCCCGCACCCCGCCGTGCATCCCTCGCTCTGCCGCCGGCGGCTGTGCCCGCAGGCCCGGCGAGTGACGACATCACCGAGGAGCTCGAAGAGGCGTACTGGTCGATCTACGACGGCGCCGCGGCCAAGGCGACGGTCGGACAGCTCCTCGCCCGGCTCCCCCGCATCGTGCGCCAGATCGGCCAGTTGGCGTGGCAGGCCGACCGGCCGGCCACCGTGGCCGTCGTGGTGCTCCAGTTGGTGTCCGCGGCGATGTCCGCCTTCGGTCTGGCAGCGTCCGTGGCCGTCCTCCACCAGCTGTTCGCCCAGGGGCCGACCCCGGACAAGGTCCGCTCCGCCGTCCCGCAGATCCTGCTCGTGGTGGCCTTCCTCTCCGCCCGGGCCCTGCTCGAAGCCGGGGTCGCCGTCGCGCAGGCCCGTGTCACTCCCAAGATCCGCACCGCGCTGGAGAACGACTTCCTCCAGCTGACCGCACACGTCCGCCTGGAGGTGGTCGACGACTCCGACTGGCACGACGACGCCTACCGGGCCAATGACCGCGGGCTGTTCTACGCGCGGCAGATCGTCGGCCAAGTCGTCGCCATGGCCTCCGCCTTCCTGGGGCTGATCGGCACGGCAGGCGTCCTGACCGTCCTGCATCCCCTGCTGCTCCCCCTGCTCCCGCTGTCCGTCCTTCCGGTGGGAGCGGCGGCCGTGCGCACCGCGCGGGCCCGCTTCCACAGCTTCAAACGGTGGAATGCCCTACAGCGCCGGGTGCGGGTCTTCTCCTGGCTCCTGCTGGACCGCGACTCGGCCGCCGAACTGCGCGCGGACACCGCTCAACGGGCCCTGCTCGACGAACATCACCGCCTCACGACGCGCATCGCCGAGGAGGACACCCGCCTGGGGGTGAGTGCCGCTCTGCTGACCCTGGCCGGGCGTGGCCTGGGAGGGGTCGGGGCCGGAATCACCTACACCGCGCTGGGGGCCATGATGATCGCCGGGTGGCTGCCGCTGGCGGCCGGCGCGGGCGCGGTGATCGCCATCCAGGTCAGCCAGACCTCCCTGACCCGGTTCGTCGATGTCGCCCACCTGGTCTACGAGCACGCGATGTGGGTGACCGACCTCCTGGACTTTCAGGAGCGATGCCGCACCCTTCAGCCCCGCCGACGCAAGCGGACGGCACCCGAATCCGTAAAAACGGTCAGCCTCCAGAACGTCAGCTACACCTACCCCGAAAAGGAGACCCCGGCGCTCAAGGACATCTCCATGACCCTGCGTGCCGGGGAGACCGTCGCCTTCGTCGGCCTCAACGGGTCCGGCAAGAGCACGTGTTCGCGGCTGATCGCCGGCCTGTACGACCCGCAGGAGGGGGCTGTCCTCTGGGACGGGGTGGATACCGCGGACCTGGATACCGAGTCCCTCCAGAGGCGGGTTGCCACCGTGCTCCAGGACCCGGTGCATTTCCCCTTCAGCGCACTGGCGAACCTCACGGTCTCCCGTGGCACGCTCACCGAGGCGGACCCCCAGCGGGCGCTGGACGCCGCGCGGGCCTCCGGCGCCGAAGAGGTCATCGCAGGGCTGCCCGGCACCTGGCAGGCGCTGTTGTCCAAGCGGTTCCGCGGCGGCCAGGAGCTGTCGGCCGGCCAGTGGGCGAAAGTCGCCGTGGCCCGAGGCCTGTACAAGAACGCCCCCGTGCTGCTGCTGGACGAACCGACCGCGAGCATGGACCCGCGCGCCGAACACGACGTCTACCGGGCCGTGCTGCGCGACAAGCTCCGCGACGACCAGATCACCGTGCTGATCTCCCACCGCCTGGCCAGCGTCGTCGAATGCGACCGCATCTACGTATTCGACGACGGGCACATCACCGAATCGGGTTCCCACCAGGAACTCATGGCTCTCGGGGGCGACTACGCCCAGATGTTCACCCTCCAGGCAGCCGGCTACCAAGCCGCGCCCGCGGCCCCCGGATCCGAAGCCGGGGCGGTGCACGAGTGAACGAGGAAGCCTCACCGCTCGACACGGCCCTGCCGCAAGAACACCAGCAGGCGAACGCGGCGTAGCCCTTGTCGGCGATCAGCACGTCGGGCGGTGATCAGCACCTCGGGCGGTGATCACGCCACCGGCCACCACGAACAGGACCCGGTGGCGGCAGAGACGAAAGCGCCTGCCACGCAACATCGGTTTCCTCGCCCCGACGCGCCACTCCACCGACATCAACCCTCCACAGACACCGCCGCCCACAGGACACGCTCTGACACCGGCCATGTCTCCGGTATGGCCGGTGTCAGAGCCGTGACAGTCGTATGTCAGGTCCGTCGGCGATGGTGGCCGCAACAACCGCCACGAAAGGTACTCCGATGAGTCGAACGGTTCCCATCCCGCAGGGCCTCCCCATGGAGCGCGACGCAGGCCCCTTCGCCCCGCCGCGCGACATCTCCCGGCTGCGCGAGGCTCGCCCGGTCAGTCCCATGGTCTTCCCCGACGGTCACGAGGGCTGGATCGTCACCGGCTACGACGCGGTCCGCCGGCTCATGGCCGACACCCGGTTCAGCTCCCGCCAGGACATCGGCATTCTCCACGTGCCGTACGAGACCCCCGGCATGCCCGCCCCCACCGAACCGTCCCCGCAGATTCCGGGCGTGTTCATCGCCATGGACCCGCCGGACCACACCCGGCTGCGGCGCAGGCTCACCGGCGCCTTCACCGTCAAACGCATGAAGCAGCTCGAAGAGCACATCAGCGACATCGCCGAGCGGCAACTGGACGAACTGGCGCGCCTTGCCCCACCGGTCGACCTGGTCAAGGAGTTCGCGCTGCCGGTGCCCTCACTGGTGATCTGCGCACTGCTCGGAGTCCCCTACGCGGACCGGGAGACCTTCCAGGTCAACTCCGCCAAGTTCTTGGAAAAGGACGTGTCGCTCGAGCAGAAGATGGCCGCGTACACCGGCCTGACCACGTACCTTTCCGAACTGGTCACGCGCAAGCGCGCCGCCCCCGGCGAAGACATACTGTCCGACCTGGCACGCCAGGACGACCTCACCATCGAGGAGCTGACCGGCGCCGCCTTCCTCCTGCTGCTCGCGGGCCACGAGACCACCGCCAACATGCTGGCACTGGGCACCTTCGCGCTCTTGGAGCACCCCGAGCAGCTGGCCGAACTGCGCGCCAACCCCGACCTGATGCCCGGCGCCGTCGAGGAACTCCTGCGCTATCTGTCCATTGCCGACATCTTCTATCGCTACGCCACGGAGGACATCGAACTCGGCGGCGAAATAATCAACAAGGGATCGACCGTCGTTGTCTCGCTGCTGGCCGCCAACCACGACCCCCAGCGCTTCGACAGCCCCGACACCCTGGACATCCACCGCACGGCCCGCGGTCACCTGTCCTTCGGCCACGGCATCCACCAATGCCTCGGACAGCAACTGGCCCGCATCGAGATGCGCGCCGGTTTCGAGAGACTGCTGCGTCGCTTCCCGACCCTCAAGCTCGCCATCCCCGCCGCCGAGGTGAAACTCAAGACCGACATGAACATCTACGGCGTCCACGCACTGCCGGTCACCTGGACGGAAACGGCCCGGTAAAACCGCCGGCCGGGCGCGCCGCCACGACAACTTCCCGCAGTGGGTCAACAATTGGGTGCCAGCCACCCGCCCATGACAAAATCAGCGGGTGCAGATCGGGATGCTGGGTCCGTTCGAGGTACGCACGGACGACGGCGGCTCGGCCGACGTGCCGGGCGCGCGGCTGCGCGGACTGCTGATCGCCCTCGCGCTCAAACCGGGCCACGTGGTCCCGAAGGCGTCGCTCATCGACTGGATCTGGGGGGAGCAGCTGCCCGCCGATGCGACGAACGCCCTCCAGCGCTTGGTTTCCCGGCTGCGGAAAGCACTGCCGGACGGGGTGGTCGAGAGCCGGACGGACGGCTACCGGTTGACGGTGCAGCCCGACGCCGTCGACGCCGTACGGTTCGAACGCCTCGTCATCGCGGGCCAGACCCGCACCGAAGACGCTTCCCGGCGGGTGCGGCTGCTGCGCGAGGCCCTGGAGCTGTGGCGCGGTGCGGCCATGCAGGACATCGGTCTGGCGGACAGCGCCGCGTTCGACGCCGCGGTCGACCGGCTCGCAGGGTTGCGCCTGACCGCCACGGAGGAGCGGTTCGACGCGGAGGTCACCCTCGGGCGCGGTGCGGATCTGGTCCCGGAGCTGACCGAGCTGGTGGCCGCGCACCCGCTGCGGGAACGGCTCGTCGCCGCGCTGATACGCGCCCTCGCCGCGGCCGGTCGCGACAGCGAGGCACTGTTGGTGTACGAGCGCGCGAGGGAGGCCCTGGCCGATGCGCTGGGCGTCGGCCCCTCGCCGGAGCTGGCCGCGTTGCACGTCGCGCTGCTGCGGGGCGAGCTGGGGCGCGGCCTGCGGCAAAGGGAAGCGAGCCGCAGGACCAACCTGCGCGCCGAGCTGGCCACCTTCGTCGGCAGGGGCGCCGATGTCGCCGCGGTCCGGGAGCTCCTCGCCGAGCACCGGCTCACCACCGTGATCGGGCCGGGCGGCGCGGGGAAGACCCGGCTGGCCACGGAGACGGCGCGCACGCTGCTCGGCGACCTGCCGGACGGGGCCTGGCTGGTGGAGCTCGCCGCGATCGGCGCGGACGGCGACGTGGCGCAGTCGACGCTCACCGGGCTCGGCCTCCGGGACGCCCTGCTCGGCGGGGCCCCGAACGCGGAGCTGACGGACCGACTCATCGCCGCGATCCGCGAGCGGGAGGCGCTGCTGATCCTGGACAACTGCGAGCACGTGATCGAGTCCGCGGCGGTGTTCGCCCACCGGGTGCTCGGGGAGTGCCGACGGCTGCGGATCCTGGCGACGAGCCGGGAACCGCTCGGCATCACCGGGGAGGCGCTGTGGCCGCTCGAGCCGCTGGCCCTGCCGGAGGGGGACGCGGGCCCGGGTGAGATGGAGTCCTCACCCGCCGTCCAGCTGCTGCGGGACCGCGCCGGGGCGGTGCGCCGGGATCTCGTGGCCGACGCCCCCACGCTGGCGACGATGGTGCGCGTCTGCCGGGCGCTGGACGGGATGCCGCTGGCGATCGAACTGGCCGCGGCCCGGTTGCGCACCATGTCCATCGACCAGCTCGCAGGCCGGCTCGACGACCGGTTCCGCCTGCTGACCAGCGGCAGCCGGACCGCGCTGCCACGGCACAAGACGCTGCGCGCGGCGGTCGACTGGAGCTGGGAGCTGCTCACCGACGCCGAGCGGAGGGCCCTGCGCAGGCTGTCGGTGTTCTCCGGCGGGGCGAGCCTGGAAGCGGCCGAACGGGTCTGCGCGGGCGGCACGGTCGAGCAGGAGCAGGTGCTGGAGCTGCTCACCGCGCTGACCGAGAAGTCGCTGCTGCTGGCCGAGGAGGGCCGTGCCCCGCGCTACCGCATGATCGGCACGATCAAGGAGTATGCCGGGCACCGGCTCGCGGAGGCGGGGGAATCGGAGCAGGCACGCCACGCACACCTGGCCTACTTCACCGAGCTCACCGAGACCGCGGAGCCACACCTGCGCCGCGCCGAGCAACTGGTCTGGCTGGCCAGGCTCGAGGCCGAGCACGACAACATCGGTACGGCGATGCGCGGCGCGCTCGCTGCGGGCGAGGCGCAGGCGGCCATGCGGCTCGCGGCGGGGGCGGGCTGGTACTGGTGGCTCGGGGGACACAAGACCGAGGGCATGGAGCTGATCACCGCGGCCACCAGGACGCCGGGCGAGGTGACCGACGAGGACCGGGCCACGGTGTACGCCCTGGGCTCGATGTTCGTGACCTCGGGGCTGGGTGACGAACACCTGGCCGCGGAGTGGATCCACCAGGCGTACCGGTTCGGCCGGCGCAGTCGGCACAGCCGGCGCCGCCACCCGGCGATGGGGCTCGTCGCCCCGCTGGAACGCATGCTTCAGGCGCCCGACGCGTTCCTGCCCGCATGGGACCCGCTGCTCGACGACGAGGACCCCTGGGTGCGCGCGCTGGCCCGGCTGCACCTGGGCAAGATGCGGATCGTGCTCGGCCATGACGGGCGGGACGCGGATGCCTGCCTGGAGAAGGCGCTCGCCGAATTCCGGTCGCTCGGCGAGCGGTTCGGGATCTCGTTCGCCCTGACCGAGCTGGCGGACCGGATCGCCGTGCGCGGGGATTTCGCCGGTGCGTGCGAGCACTATGAGGAGGCGATCGCGGTCGTCACCGAGGTCGGTGCCACCGAGGACGTCCTGCGCATGCGGTCGCGACAGGCGCAGCTGTACTGGCTGCTGGGCGACAAGGATGCCGGTGCGGCCGCCCTCGCCGAGGCACAACGGTGCGCGGAGCGGGTCACCTGGCCGGGCGCGCTGGCCTTCCTGGCCCTCTCGAAGGCGGAACTCGCCCGGTGGGACGGCAACGCCGGGGAGGCGCACAAGCAACTCGGCGTCGTGACGGCCGTGCTGGGCGACGAAGCGGAGCAGGCGAGCCTCCGCGCGGTGACGCACGACCTGCTCGGCTACCTCGCCGACGACCCCGGCGAGGCCCGGGCGCACCGCGCGGCGGCCTGCGAGGCGGCGTCCGAGGCAGGACACGCGCCGCTGATCGCGCGGGTGCTCGTCGGGGTCGCGGACCTGGCGGTGCGCCGCGACGCGCACGAGCAGGCCGTGCGGCTGCTCGCGGCGAGTACGGTCGTGCGCGGGCTGCCGGACCGCTCCCACCCGGATGCGGCGCGGATCGAGCAGACCGCGCGGCGCCGCCTCGGCGACGTGCGGTTCGCCGAGTCAACTCGGGAGGGAATGCGGACCAGTTGGTCCCAGCTGGTCGAGGTCACGCTCGCTCCTTGAACGTGAAGGCAGCCGCCCACGCATCGCCAATGACTTGAGGCGTGTCTCCCGCCACACCACCACTGCAACGGTCTCGTGATCAACAAGGCCCATCAAGAGCCCTCGGGGCGTCGGCGCGTTGAGCCGGGTGACGTCCACTGAGTGTGCGCCGAGCTCTGGCAGCGGTATGAGTACCCACAGTGCGGCCGCGGCGAGCGTGCCGGCGGTGAGGACGACGAGCCCGGTCCGGCCGGTGGCCCATCGGGCACGGAAGCGGATGGGGTCCTCGACCGCCGTCTTGGACACCACGGCGGCCGCGAGGGAGAGGGTGCATGCCGACGACGTAACCACCGGCAGGAGCGCCCCGGGCGGGGTGTCATACCTTCATCACACACCGGGAGAACCGCTGTCACGCAGCGGTGGCAGCCGGGTCATGTGCCGTGCCGGCCGGCCGGCCGGCCGGCCTGCGTCTGCGAGCCGCCGGGCGCCTATGACCGACGGGCTCCTACGGCTGCCGTGCGCCTACGGCGCCGCCGAGCACTCCGCCTGCCGGAGCGTGTGTACTGCTCGCGTCACGGGCGCTTCGCCGCGGCCGGGTACGCGTTCCCGACGGAGTCGCAGCGCACGTCCCAGGTACCGTCGGTCTGACTGTCGATCTGCCTGCCGGTCTGACTCTCGTGGACGCGCACCAGAACTTTGGTCTGATCCCGGTCGCGGGCTTTCGCCGCGGTGCAGACCAGCTGGCTGACGGCCGCATGATCCAGGCGGTCCACGGTGGTGGGCAGACGCAGGTGCACGACGCCGTTCCGGCCGGCTTCGGCGGTGACCCGGACCTTCATGGCCGGCACCAAGGTGGTCAGACCGCGTTTGCGCTCCGCTGGCGAGGGGCCCTTCAGGAGCAGATCGATGGCTTCCTGGGGGCCGATCGACGAGGTGAAGGTGCGTGCCGCGTAGCGCAGACCGGTCGGGCCGACGAAGAGCAGCCGCGCGTCGTGTGTGCGTGTCCCGGGCTGGAGTGCGCCGCTTGCGGGCGCACCGGCAGTCGTGGGGGCGGTCGGTGAGATACCGCAGCCGGCGAGCAGCAGTGCGGGCAAAAACATCACATCGACCTCGTCGAGGTGGAGGGCGGACGCCCCCGCGTCGAAGCGGGAAACTTCCATCAAGTCCGCTACCACGCGGGTGAGTTTGCGGGTTTTGTCGCTGATCAGCTGCACGGCTTCGGCGGTTTCCGCGTCGAGCCGGCCGGAGACGGCGTCCTCGTCGAGGACTTCGGTGACGGCGCTCATCGCGCCGAGCGGGGTGCGCAGTTCGTGAGAGACGTCGGCGGCGAAGCGGCGCGCGCCTGCTTCCAGGCGCCGCAGTTCGCCGTGGTCCCGTTCCAGGGCGGCCGCCATGGTGTTGAACGTCCGGCTGAGGTCGTCGAGTTCGTCGTGTCCGGTGGCGTCCAGGCGGGTGTCCAGTGCCCCGTGGGTGATGCGTTCGGCGGCGGTGCGCAATTGCCGTGTGCTCCCAGACCTGCCCGAGCAGCTGCTGGCGGCTGAAGACCCGGCCGGGGCGAGCTGAGGAACAGCAGGAGCTTGAGCTCGGACGGGGCGAAGACAAGCTCGGTGCCGTTCTTGAAGACCAGCAGTCCGCCGCGGTCCATGGTGAGAGCGCCGTGCGTCTCGTACTGCGCCGCGGGGCCCGCACCGTCTGCCGGGGTGTCCGCCTGCGCCTGCTGGGAGGGCGTCACACGGCGCAGCACAGCCCGCATCCGGGCCTCCAGCACCTCGCCGCTGGCCGGTTTGACGACGTAGTCATCCGCTCCGGCCTCCAGGCCGACCACCATGTCGATGTCGTCACCGCGCGCGGAGAGGATGATGATCGGGATCTGCCGCGCCTCCCGGATACGGCGGCACACTTCGAGGCCACTCATGCCCGGCAGCATCAGATCGAGCAGGACCAGCTCGGGCCGGTACCGTTCGAGCGCGAGCAGCCCGGTCTCCCCGCTCGCAGCGGCCTCGATGTCGTGGCCGCGCCGACGAAGCGCGAGGGCGACCCCCTTCTGTACCGCGGGATCGTCCTCGATCAGCAGAATTCTTGTCATGGCGTGCTTGTCATCTCCGGCCGGCGAGCTGAGCGAAAGAATCGGGCATGAACCACACCAAAGGGCATGTTCGGGTCGCTCATGGCCATATTGACCGGACCGTGTGACGTGAGGTTCCCCGTTCAGTGACGATTCGATGGCGGCGCAGCTTGCCCGGCGCGGACGGGTTCCGGCCGGTGGGCGGGTGGGGCCGTGGAGCGTCGCCCCCGGACGGGCGGTGGCCATCGAGGGCAGGATTCGCAGGCGGATGCGGCAGGTGGATGGATTCGGCAGGTGATCGACAAGCCCGGCCCGCGACCAGAGCAACGGTCCGGTGATCGGAAGACATTGCCCGGTGGCTACGCTGAGCTCATGCCGAACTTCGAGGTCGTGACACCCGTGGCCGCGCCCCCGGACCAGGTGTTCGCGGTGTGCCTGGATGTGCAGGCGCATACCCGCTCGATGGCCTCTTCCTCGGAGCGAGCAGTCGACGGCAGGACCCGGGGCGAGCTGTCGCTCGGTGACACCGTGACGTTCCAGGCTCGCCATTTCGGCCTGACCTGGCGGCTCAAGGCCCGCATCACCTCGTACGACCGGCCCCGCCGCTTCGTGGACGAGCAGGAGTCCGGGCCTTTCAAGCGATGGCATCACGCCCACCACTTCGAGCCGGACGGCGCCGGTGGCACCGTGATGAGAGACGTCATCGACTTCGCTTCACCGCTGGGGCCCCTCGGACGTGCCGTCGACCGCATCCTCCTCAGCCGGTACATGCCCCACCTCATCAGAAGCCGCAACGCCTACCTGGCCGGCACCTTCGGAGATCGACGAGCGGGAACGGTAGCGGGAGCGGCTGACGACGAAGCTGGATCATGAGCCGGACCTGGTCGCGGACCGAGCACACCACAAGGGCAAGTAACTGGTGAAGTCCGTGCCACAGCTGACCGGCACCCCGCCCGGGGCTCGCCGACCGCACTCGATCACTGCACACCTCTGAACCACTCGGCCGCGTGCGAGCGGCGACCCCCGGTGTCAGTGGCGTGGGCTATAAGTGGTGAACATGACCTCAACGCCTCTGCACTGGAAACTCGTCGTCGACGCACACGACCCGCACGCCCAAGCCGACTTCTGGGGGGCCGCACTCGGCTACGAGGTCGAGGACCACAGTGCCCTCATCGGCAAGCTCCTTGACCTCGGCACCATCCCGCCCGAGATCCTCGTCGATCACCACGACCGGCGCGCCTGGCGGGACGCAGCGGCGGTACGCCACCCCGACGACCCGTACGACGCGGAGAGCGGCACGGGGCTGGGACGTCGGCTGCTCTTCAATCGCGTCCCGCCGACGGAGAAGAAGGCGACCAAGAATCGCCTGCACATCGACCTGCACGGCCCCGCGGGCGGGCGGGACACAGAGGTTGAGCGCCTCCGCGCCCTCGGCGCCCGGGTCCAGAGCCACGTCAGGGAACCGGGCGGCGAGTGGGTGGTCATGACGGACCCGGAGGGCAACGAGTTCTGCGTGCACTAGGGCGCGTCGTTCGGATCATGGTGTCCCGGCCCTCCGGACGGCAGCGTCTACGCGAGCGGCAGGGCGCTCTCCTCCTGCCCGTCGGACACTCGCACGAATCCGTCTGTCAGCCTTCCCGGATGAAGCCCTCCCGCACCAGCCAGTCCTTCGCCACCTCGTGCGGGTCCTCCCCGTCCACGTCCACCCGCGCGTTCAGCCGCTGGGCCTCCGCCCCCGTCAGCCGCTTGGTGACCGGGGTGAGGAGGTTGGCGATGGCGGGGTACTTCCTCATTGTGGCGCTGTTCATCTCGGGTGCCGCGTTGTAGTTGGGGAAGAAGTGCCGGTCGTCCTCCAGCACCTTCAGCTTGAGTTCGGGAATGCGGCCGTCGGTGGTGGCTGCCACCCCGAGGGCGCAGGCCGCGCCCTCGGCGACCTGGGTGTAGACCACGCCGTCGTCCATCTTTTTGAAGTTCCCGCGCCGGAGGGCGAATCCGTACGTCTTCGCCACGCCCGGCAGGCCGTCCTCGCGCACCGAGAACTCGCTTCCGCCGCAGATCGTCGCCGCGCCCGGGTCCTTCTTCGTCAGACGTGCCACGTCGGAGAGTGTGCGCAGCCGGTACTTCTGCGCATTCGCCTGGTTCGCGACCAGCGCGTAGGTGTTGTTGAGCGGGGCGGCGGACAGCCAGGTGATGCCGTTGCGGCGGTCCTCCTCACGTACGGCCTCCCACTGCTCGTACGGGTCGACGACCCGCTTGGTGTGACCGAGGTAGGTGATCCAGGCCGTGCCGGTGTACTCGTACATCCCGTCCGCCGCACCGGACTTGACCGCCTCGCGGGCACCGATCGAGCCCTGGATGTTCGTCCGGTCCAGGACTTCCGCACCGGCCGCTTTGAAGACCAGCCCCATGATCTGGCCCAGAATGATCTGCTCGGTGAACTCCTTTGAGGTTACGGTCAGTTGGGCGCCCTCCAGCGGTCGCCCCTTCCCGATGGAGCCGGGCTGCACCGAGTCGGCCAGCGGGCTGCCGCTGGTCAGTCCGCAGCCGCTCAGCCCTGCGGCGGCGAGCAGCAGGGCGCCCGCGCCCGCGACGGCCGTCCGTACCTGAGCCAGGCGCATCAGTCCGCCTCCAGGCCGCGTGGGCGTAGCAGCAACTCGACGAGCGCCCCCAGCCAGTCCATGATCAGCGCCATGTCGACCGTCAGTACGGAGCCGAGCACCAGCACCGGCATGCGCTGGTTGGTGATGCCGGAGGAGACCAGGTCCCCGAGTCCTCCTCCTACGCCGAAGGTGGCCGGCCAGGGGCAGTTCGACCCGGAACAGCATCAGCAGCGGCGACATCCCGGTGCCGCGCGCCGTCTCCACGAGTGCTGGGTCGGTGGCCCTCGGGCCGGCCACGGTGTTGCTCATCTCCTCGACCCGGTCCCGCACGTTCGCGCGGGACCGGCCGGCCATCTTCGGTACGAGCCCGATGTTCTCGGTGACGGTCATGTGCGGGAAGAGACCCGTGGCCTGGATGGCGTAGCCGATGGTGCGGCGGAGCGCCACGGGGTTGATGCCGGTGACGTCCTCGCCGCCGATGGTGATCTGCCCCGAGGTCGGCTCGATCAGCCGGTTGATCATCTTGAGGGTGGTGCTCTTGCCGCAGCCCGAGGGCCCCACAAGGCTCACGGTTTCGCCGGCCGCTTCGTCCCGGGGCACGTCCTCCACGGCCGGGGCTTGGCTGTCCGGATAGCGCTTGGTGAGGTTGTCCAGCCGGATACTCGCGCTGGCGGCGGCCGGCCGGCCGGGCCCGGCGGATCGGGCGGATCCGCCGGGGCCCGCGGCGCCGGACGTCGGGGAGGTCGGTTCGACGATTTCGGCAGAGTCAGCCACGGATCCCCCGTGAGATGGTGAGCCGTCCGATCAGCACGTACCCGGCGTCGAACGGCAGGGCTGGGACGACGATTCCGAGCGTCCCCGACAGTACTTCGTTGAGCGTGTTCGCACTGCCCAGGCTGGAGATCCCGCGGGAGATCTGGTTGCCAAGCCCGGGCCCTGAGGCAAAGGCCGCGATCGCCGCGATGCCCATCAGCATCTGGGTCGACACCCGGAGACGGGTGAGGATTGGCGGCCGGGCGAGGGGCAGTTCGACCCTGAGCAGCTGGGCGAACGTGACATCCCTATGCCCTTGGCGGCCTCGACGAGGGCCGGGCCGACTCCGCGCAACCCGACGGCGTTACGGACCACCGGCAGCAGTCCGTACAACGTCAGCGCGATGACGGCCGGCGCGACGCCGGGGCCGACGACCGGGACGAGCAGGCCGAGGAGAGCCAGGGAGAGGAGGTGAGGATGCTTGCGGTCATGGTGATCGCGAGGTTTCCCGCCCCCTCGGTGCGGTAGGTGAGGACGCCGATCAAGACCCCGAGCACCGTGGCGACGACCATGCACGGGAAGACGGCGCCGGCGTGCTGATAGGCACCCACCAGCAGCTGCTGGCAGCGGGTGCCCAGGTACTCCCAGAAGGTCACTTCTCGGTCCCTCCCTCAAGGCCGGTCCTCCAGCGGTCAGCGGTCCATACGGCGGCCTGCCGCGACGCCTGGCGCACCAGTGGAGTGATCCGGAGCGGCACCGGATTCTCCAACGTGATCGCCGTCGAGGCCCGCACAATGCCATCGAATCCCACCATCCGCTCGATCACGCGCTGCAAGTCGGCATTCGAGCGTGCCACCAAACGGCACAGCATGTCACCACCCCGCCGGCGGCGAGGAGTACTTGGGCCGCGCCCGACGGGAGCCGCATCACCGGCTTCGGCGTCGCCGGCACGCGGGGGCGTACGGACGGCTCCGGACCGAGCCGCGGTGGTGGGGTGTCAGTGCCCGAGGGGGAATGGGTGCAGGAGGTCCTGGCCCTCGGGGCCGGAGCCCGACTTGACGGCCACGAACGCCGCGCCGTGAGTCGTTGCCTTCCGTCGTGTGGTGGTCGCCATAACCGGGCCGCCCGCCGTACGGGATGCCACCGGGGCGGCGCGGGTGCAACGTCCGGGGCGCCCTGCGGTGGTGGCGGGGCGAGGGCCTGTGCGGGTGGTATGTGGAGAGGCTGGTGCAGTGGTGGGGCGTGGGCACGCCACAGACACCACGAGGCGCGGACGCGTTCGGTTAAAGCCGTGTAGTTCCTTGACGGCTGACGGCTGACCGACGATCCGCACACCACACCGTGTCAGGTGTTCCGGCGGGTGCGTGGCGTGCCGGCCACCTGGTCCGCGCGGCCGCCGGCACCGAGGAGGCCCGTCTGTTCGAAGCCGGCCTTTTCGGCCAGCCGTGGCAACTCGCGCCGGGAGATCCAAGTGACCAGCGGCGGCAGCAAGGGGCGGACCGGCTGTGCGAGGCGCAGCCATGAAGGCATGTAGACAGCGGAGGCGCGGCGTTCGATCGCTGCGACCATGCGTGCGGCGACCGTCTCGACGGGATGGACCCGTCTGGCCGGTGACGGCATGTGGGCGCGTAGCTCCCGGAGTACGCCGTACTGGTCCGCGTCGCGGACCATGTCGGTATCGGTCCAGTTCAGGTAGGCGATGCCGACCCCGATCCCTTGGTGGGCGAGTTCGGCACGAAGACACTGGGCGAAGGACTCCGCGCCGGCTTTGGAGGCGCAATACGCGCTCATCATGGGCGCCGGCCCGAACGCGGCCGTCGAGGCGATTTGCAGGAAGTATCCGCGCGTGGCCAGCAGGCCGGGCAGGAAAGTCCGGGCGGTGATGGCGCTGCCGATGAGGTTCACCTCGATGACCCGCCGCCAGGTGGCCGGATCCGAGCTGCCGAAGGGGCCACCCTCGGCCACCCCGGCGTTGGCGACGACCACCGACGGCCGGCCGATGCGTTCGTGGATCTGCGCGGACACACGGTCCATCGCCTCGTCATGGGTGACGTCGACCTCGAAACAGTGCGTTTCGACGGGCAGCGAGTCCGCCACCCGCGCGAGCGCTTCCTCCTCCCGCCCCAGGAGAATGACCCGTGCACCGCGGCGCGCAAGTTCCCGCACCATGCCCGCGCCGAGACCACGCGCGGCGCCCGTCACGACCGCGAGACGGCCCGTCAGAGGAGTCTTGTTCCGCACGTCATGCTCCGAGTCAGGAGGGATAGCGGGAAGGCCGGAGGTTGCCTGCCTTCGGCCCGTTCGAGAGCGGGGCAGACATGTGATCACCATAGACACGGCCCGGCGTGGGCGGGCGGCATGGCAGGCAGATGGCTGACGTCCTACCTACCGGCATCCGGATGACGGAACGCTCTGGCAGTCAGGTACCGGCACCGGCGTGCGCGGCGTGCGCGGCGTGCGCCGTTGGGGTGGCGCGGGGGTGTCGGTCCGCCAGTAGTGGCGCCGACGCCGACCGGTACCGCTCCCCCATCGTCCTCGGCGCCTTCAGCCCGCCGGTCGATCCGTACCCACAGGGCGTTCCAGTTGACGTTGCAGCAGTAGATGTTCCCGTCCCGTTCCGACCGCGTGAGCGGGGCGCCAGGGTCGGTTCACACAGGCCTGCCCACGCTATACCGCGGCGGAAGGCCGGAAGCCGACCGGCGGCCGACCGGATTGCCTCCGCCGTACTGAGAGAAATTCCAGAACCCGACGCGGTCCCCTCCGGGTGATGCCCGGAGGGGACCGCTCGGAGGGGACCGGCTTCAGCGGGATTCGTGGAGCACCATGGCCGAACCGCCGCCACGGCGCCTGGGTTCGGCCACCGCCGTGACCTTGCCGTGCGTCAGGAACTCCAGGGCGGCCACCGCCCCGATCTCCGGTGACGGAGTGAAGGCCTTCGGGGCCAGGACGAACCTGTGGCCCATGCCTTCCAGCGTCTTGCGTTCGGGGGAGCTGAGGAACGCCGGTTCGGCTTCGGTCGCCGTCTGGTTCCGCTGCGAGAGGCGCGGTGCGGCGACTGCCGCAGGCAGCGACATGCCGAGGTCCAGACGGTTGACCAGAGTCTGCAACACCGTCGTGATGATCGTGGCACCGCCCGGCGAACCGACAGCGATCATCGGCTTGCCGTCCCGCAGGACGATCGTCGGCGACATGCTGCTGCGCGGACGCTTGCCGGGTCCCGGGAGGTTCGGATCCGGTGTCCCCTTGGTGATCGGAGCGAAGTCGAAGTCGGTGAGTTCGTTGTTGAGGAGGAATCCGCGGCCGGGGACGGTGATGGCCGAGCCACCGGTCTGCTCGATCGTCAGGGTGTAGGAGACGACGTTGCCCCAGCGGTCCGAGGCCACCAGATGGGTGGTCGAGGGCCCTTCGTGCGGTTGCTTGTTGCCGGTCTTCCGGTCACAGCCCGAGCCCGGGTGGCGCGGGTCGGCGGGGGCCAGCGGGCTGGTCAGCGCCTTGTCGGAACGGATCAGGCAGGCCCGGTCCTTGGCGAACTCCTTGGAGAGCAGCTGCTTGGTGGGCACATCCGAGAATGCCGGGTCGCCCACCCAGCGGTTGCGGTCGGCGAAGGAGATCCGGCTGGCCTCCAGGTAGTGGTGAAGGGCCTGGCTCTTGTCGGCCTTCGAGAGACGGAAGTTGTCCAGGATGTTCAGCGCCTCGCCCACCGTGGTGCCGCCGGCCGACGACGGACCCATGGAGTAGACGTCCAGTCCGTGGTACTTGGTACGGGTCGGTTCCCTGCGTTCGACCTGGTAGTCGGCGAGGTCGGCCGCCTTCATGAGACCGGGGCGGGCCTTGTGCCGGGAGTCGGGAGCCATCGGCGGCTTCTGGACGGTCCGCACCACATCGCGTCCGACGGCACCGCGGTAGAGGGCGTCGACGCCCTCACGGGCGAGCTGCCGATAGGTCCGGGCGAGGTCGGGATTGCGGAAGCGCGAGCCGACCACCGGGAGTTTGCCCTGGGGCAGGAAGAGGTCGGTGGTGGACTTGAAGTCGCGGAACCGCTTCTCGTTCATGGCCGTCTGGGCCCGGAACTCGTCGTTGACCACGAAGCCGTCGTCGGCGATCCGGGTGGCCGGGCGCAGGGCCTTCGCCAGGGAGATCGTGCCCCAGTCCTTGAGGGCCTTGTTCCACGTCGCCGGGGTGCCGGGCACACCGACCGACAGGCCCGAGTTGATCACGTCCTCGGTGGGGAGGGGCTTGCCGGTCGAACGGTCGAGGAAGGAGTCCGAGCGCATGCTGCGCGGGGCGGTCTCCCGGCCGTCGAGGGTGCGCACCTTCTTGGCCTTGGCGTCGTAGAAGACCATGTAGCCGCCACCCCCCACGCCTGCGGAGTAGGGCTCGACCACGCCGAGCGCGGAGGCGGTTGCCACGGCCGCGTCCACCGCGTTGCCTCCCTTGCGCAGCACCTCGAGCCCCGCCCGGGAGGCGTACGGGTTGACGCTGGAGACCGCGCCGCCGCTGCCGGTGGCCACGGCCTTCTTGGCGGGCGGCCGCTCCTTGGCGTCGGTGGCCGACGCGGCGCCGTTGACCTGGCAGGAGGTGGTGAGCAGGGAAAGACTGAGCGCAGCCGCTGACACGGCGACGACAGCGGCACGACGGACAGCCATATGGCCTCCACGATTTCACTGTGATGCGGGCGAGAGGAATTCCCGAAACCCTGGCACCGCTCGTACAGAGGATCAACGCTGAGCTGCAAGGTTTGCGCGAGATCTGAGGTTTCCCGCCAGTAACCCGTCCGGATGCCGAAGGCCGAAAGCGGTTCTCCGGGCACAGCGGTGCCCTTGCTCGCCATGGCACCGCCCTCAACGAACGGCCACGCTTCGCCGGGGGACATCGACTCCATCGAGCGCCCCCGAAGACAACAGTCCCCGGCTGGACGGGGGAGACCAGCCGGGGACTACAAGGCGTGTGCCCCGCGTGCCTCAGCCGAAACACAGAAATTCCGTCGAGTTCGCGCCCACGGATAATTGGGTGCACGACGAGCCCGCACGCCACCAGGGCAGTCTTCAGGTGGCATGCCACCCTGACCACCGAGCCACCGCGATTTCCACCACGGGCCCTTCCGGTGGGCGGTCCGCGTACTGCTGCGGGTACTTCCGCGCCAGCAGGCCCGCATACCGCGCCGACACGGCCGACCCCTCGGCCGGCGGCAGCACAACGGCCGTGCCATCCGCCCGCGCCCACCACAAACGGTCCCAGTCCTCGTCGTAGTCGTCCACGAGCAGGCAGACCTCAGGATGGACGCGGATGTTGGCCAGCCGTTTCAGATGGACCGACCGCTTCGGCTTGTGGTCCACGGCGAAGACCACGGTGTCACCGGTGAGGGCGAAGACCGCGGGGACCAGGTGCGGGCGGCCGGAGGCGTCCACGGTGGCGAGTCGGGCGATCCGGGCCCGGACGAAGTGCTCCCGGGCCCGGCCGCTCGTCATCCTCGGCACTGCGGCACCCGACGGCTCACCGGAAGCGCCGCGCGACGTCGGCGAGCTCGTCCAGGTACGGCAGCGTCTCGGCCGCCGGCATCGTCGGCAAGTAGAACAGCAGCCGCTCGACATCGAGCTGTGCGTACTGCTCGATGATCCCGGGGTCCTTGTCCACCGCGTAGACCGTCACCGGCACATCCCGGCCCGCGATGCTCCTCATACGGTCGATCTTCGGCCCCAGTTCCCGGGGCGGCAGGCTATTGGCCAGCCAGGCGTCGCCGAAGGCAGCCACCCGCTCGAAGGCGGCCTCTCCGCCCCCCACATAGAGGGGAGGGTGCGGGCGCTGAACCGGCTTCGGCCAGGAGTAGACGGGGTCGAAGTCGACGAACTCACCGTGGAATTCGGCCTTCTCCTTGGCCCACAGCTCGCGCATGGCCTGGAGCCGCTCGTCGACGAGACGGCCTCTGGTGCGCGGATCGGTCCCGTGGTTCTCCATCTCCTCCCTGTTCCAGCCGACACCGATCCCGAAGACGGCTCGGCCACCGGAGACAAGGTCCAGGGAGGCCACCTCCTTGGCCGTGATGATCGGGTCCCGCTGGGCCACCAGTGCGATCCCGGTGCCCAGCAGGATCCGCTCGGTCACCGCGGCGGCCGCGCTGAGCGCGACGAACGGGTCGAGGGTGCGGTAGTAGATCTCCGGCAGCTCACCGCCGGCCGGGTACGGCGAGCGGCGGTCCACCGGGATGTGGGTGTGCTCGGCGATGAGCAAGGAGTCGAGCCCTCGCTCCTCCACAGCGCGCCCGAGCGCGGCGGGCGCGATGCCCTGGTCGGTGATGAAGGTGGACACACCGAACTTCACAGCGGCTCCCTCGGATTCCAGATGCTCGGATATGCGGGGTTCGCAAGTACGCGAGCCCGAAAGCCCGCGGCTCCTAGGGGGTACCCCGATCGTCTCCGGCACAACAAACCGTGCAGCCGACCGAGCGACCACCGGGCGGACCGGTGAGCGTTCCGAGCGAGCGCCGTACCCAGATGACGCCGGGCCGGGCGCGCGTCGCCCGATGCGCGTGAGCGATGCCAGGGGGCGGCACGCGACCGGCTCCGTTCGGCTCGCAGGTGTCGGTCGGCTGTCGGTGGCGGGCATCGATCTGTCGGCGGGGTGTCGGTGGCCGCCGGGACCGTGAGACCTGGGCGGCATCGGTAACGAACGGGAACCCAAGGGGGCCCCCTGACCTCCGCCAGATCACTCCGACAAATCACTCCCACAGAACGCTCCCACAGATCACTCCGAGCACAAGGAACTGCAATGACCTCCGTACTCAAGACCCAGCCGTGGGACGTGCACCGGCTCCCGTGCGCCGAAGGCAAGAGCTTCCTGGTCACCGGAGGCAACGCGGGCGTGGGGTATTTCGTCGCCGAGCAGCTTGCCGGCACCGGGGCCACGGTCGTTCTCGGCAGCCGCAACGCGGCGAAGGCCGAAGCCGCGATCGCTTCGATCAGTGCCCGCGTCCCCGGTGCCGAGCTGCGGCATCTGCATCTCGACCTGGCCGATCTGGCCTCGCTCAAGACGTCCGTGGACGCGCTGGAGCTGGACCGCCTCGACGCGGTCGTCCACAACGCCGGCGTGGCGCTCGACCATCCACCGCGCCGGGAAACCAAGGACGGCCACGAGCTGATGTTCGCCACCAACCACCTCGGTCACTTCGCACTGACCAGCTGGCTCGCCCCGCTGCTCATGGCCGCGCCGGGGAGCCGGATCGTCACGACGGGCAGCTTCGCGGCCAAGTCCGAACGCATGGACCTCGACGACCTCCAGAGCACACGCGACTACCGGCCCAAGCGCACCTACGGGCGGTCGAAGCTGGCCCAGATGCTCTTCGGCTACGAACTCGACCGCCGCCTGCGCGCCGCGGGCAGCACCACGCTGAGCGTGGTCGTCCATCCCGGCGGCGCGCTCGACTCCCTCACCCCCTCGCGCCCGCCGGTTCATGTCCGGACCACCGGCGAGCGACTGCGCGGCGTGCCCCTGGGCGCTCTCGTCCAGGGCAAGGAAGCAGGCGCGTGGCCCGCCGTTCGGGCCGTGCTCGACCCGGACGTACGTGGTGGCCAGATGTGGGGACCCCGGGTGTTCGGGCTACGCGGTAGGCCCAGGCTCGAACCCGTCTGGGACCACCTGACCGACGCCACGACCGCGGCACGCCTATGGGCCGCCAGCTGCGACCTGACCGGCGCCGATCCGACTTTCGGTCCCACGTAGCAGAGTTCGTCCGGTGCCCGCCTCTACGAGGCCGGTTCCCGTCGGTCAGCCGCTTGAGCACCGCAGTTGACCGCAGTCGACCACATTGACCAACGGGTGTGCTCACAGGGACCAACGGGTGTGCTCACAGGCCGGAACGGCGTCGACTCGGCCCTACCACTGCCATACCACTCTCCCGGAATTGGCCATGCAGTCGGATCCGATCACCGTTGCAGACTCGCCGCCAGTGCCATGGAGGCACGAGCACACCGGAGGCGACTGACATGGCGCAGGAGATTGTGGATCGCTACGACCACGCGCATAAGCACCGTCACGAGGAGCGCGCCCCGGTTGCTCCGGCACCGGTCCATGGTGGCCGGATGAAGATCGCGCTCATGGACGCCGGAATGGGACTGCTCGCGACGGCCGCCGCGGTACGCCGCCTGCGCCCCGACGCCGATCTCATTCTCTCCTCGGACCCCGACGGCATGCCCTGGGGACCCCGCCCCCCCGACGACATCACGGCGCACGCGCTCGCCACCGCCGAATCGGCCGCCGCACACCGCCCGGACGCGCTGATCGTCGCCTGCAACACCGCCTCCGTGCACGCCCTGCCCGCCCTGCGCGCCCGGCTGGAACCGGACCTGCCGGTCATCGGCACGGTCCCGGCGATCAAGCCGGCCGCTTCGGGCGGCGGGCCCCTCGCCATCTGGGCCACCCCCGCCACCACCGGCAGCCCCTACCAGCGCGGTCTCATCCAGGAGTTCGCCCATGGCGTGGCGGTCACCGAGGTGCCGTGCCCCGGGCTCTCCGACGCCGTCGAGAACGCGGACGAGGCAGCCGTTGCCCTCGCGGTCGCCGCCGCGGCGGAGCGCACCCCGGACGACGTAAGGGCCATCGTCCTGGGCTGCACACATTACGAACTCGTCGCCGAGCGCATCCGCGCCGCCGTCCAACGGCCCCGCATGCCGCCGCTCGTCCTGCACGGCTCGGCCGGTGCGGTCGCCGCCCAAACGCTGCGCCGGATCGGCGAGCCGCCCGCACCCGACGCACCCGCAGAGGGCACTGTGATCGTGATCCTCAGCGGGCGTGCGGCGCCACTTCCCGCACCGGCCCTGACGTACGCCGAGGGCCGACTGCTACAAGCCGTCAGCCCCACACGCTGAATTCGGCTCAGGACCGTGGCGGGAATCAGCAGCGGAGACCGACGATGGCCCAGCCACGGCGGTCGCCTTCCGCTACGGCCTCGCCCCCACCCCTTCTCCGGGACGGAGACGGGCCGGCGGCCGGGGGCATGGCGGTGGGTGGGAAGATCAAGAGCTGGCGACGGTGGCCCGCGGGGAGCACGCGATCGGATCGACGAGCGCGATGTACCTCCTCCCCACCGGGCGTCCGGCGTCCGGCAGTTCACTGGCGAAGGGAAGCACCATGCCTGTCGGCGACTTCGAGGGATGGCGCACCGAGCTGCTGGCGATGGGCCGGATCGTCCTGGCCGGCGAGGGCGGAGTCACGGAGGAGGAAGCCGTGCGCCGATTCGATCGCTATCTGGAACTCGCGGACATGGTCGACGGTTCGGAAGGACCGGCAGCCGTCCGGGCGCTGATCGCCTCGCTTCAGGTCGACCAGGACTACGGGGCCTACCAAGCCGGCTTCGGCGCGCTGGAGCGCTTCCCTTCGATGGACCTCGCGCGGGGCGTGGCCTTGGCGGCGGCGGAAGTCGTCAGCATCCCGTCGGGGAACAGCGGCCAGGTCCTGCTGCTGCTCGCCGACAGCGATGCTGAGGCGGTGCGCGAGTTCAACGCGGCCGGCAGCCAGATGGAACCGGCCGTCAAGGACCAGCTGTCGGCGCTCATCGCAGAGCACGAACGGGACGAATGGCTTGACGGCGAACCTTGCGGCCGGCTGCGCGTCGGCTGAGCCCGCTGACAGCGGACGCGATCGATGTGGTGGCGGGTTCGCCGAAGCCCGGCAGGTAGTCGATGCCTTTGCCACGGCTTCGAGGAACGCACCGCCTGACATGACGTGACGTCGGCCGAGCCGGGCGGACGGCCGAGCGAACGGGCAGATCAGCAAAGACCAACGGACGGGCCGCCGGACGGGCCGACGGGCGACCGGGCGGATCGCACGAGAACATGGCGGTGCGCCGCAGGTGCAGGAACCTGCGGCGCACCGTGTGGCCGGTGAGGCGGCCCTCAGATCTCCGTTTTCACCGGCCGGTTGTGGGTGTGATCAGCCTGGCCTCAGTGACCGTGGTGGCCGTGGCGACCCCAGCTTTCGGAGTCGACGATCCGGCGGTGGTCGTTCCGCAGGTCCGCAGTGCCCCTGTGGTTGTCCCAGACATAGTCGCGGCGGTCCTGGAAGACATCCCAGCGGTTGTCACGGCCGATGCCCGTGTGGACACGGACCTGGGAGTGGCCGCCGAGGCGGACATTGCCGAAGCGGTAGGTGTGGCCGGCGCGGTCCGACAGGCTCCAGCCGCGCAGGTTGACCGGCATCCGGCCAGTGTTCTTCACCGTCACATATTCGGCGTTCAGGCTCCGGTTGGAGCGGTCGTCCCGCCCGGGGCTGTCGTACTGGATCACACCGAGTACCACCGCCGACCGGTGGTGCGGGGCCGGAGCGCGCCCATGGCCGGCCGCGGCCGCCGGGAGGACTGCGGTGGCCGCCAGAGCCACGGAACCAAGGACGGCGGCGGCGATACGCGAAGTGTTGTGGAGCACGAAAACCCCCTGGATACGGCACCCGCTACCAGGTGCCGGAAACCGGATACCCGGCCGGTTTGACCGGGCTCCCACACAGTGACGCCCGGTCACACCTTGGCGGAAGAAATCCGGTTTGGTGTTACAAAACACAGACATATGCACAACCACACCACGCCAGGCGCACACTCCCCCGCGCCCACCAGCACAAACGCGACACCCCATACACGCACCCAGATCCCCCAAGGGGTTACCGCCGGTGCACAGCTCGCGGCCGTCGGACGGCGTCACCGGCTCCGGTGCCCGCGACAAGCTCACAGCGCCAACGACATGTCCTGCGCCGGCGCCCCACAAAGCCGGTGACATGGCGGACTCATCGCCCGTACGGTGCCTGCCATGACCACCAGACCGCCCATGGGACTCGCGCGCCCCGTACGGGGAGTGAAGGTGCACTCCCGACAGACGCTCGGCGCCTGCGCCCCGACGTACGGAAGGGTGGAGCTGGACTTCGAGCCGTTGCCCGCGGGAGGCGACTCGTCCATCGTGTTCGCCTGCACTGCCTCGCCCGAACGGGCGCCGGAGTACGAAGAGTCGCTCGCCGTCGGCGTGATGCGGGAACTGGCTGCCACGGACGCCGAGGATCCCGAAGCCTGGGGCTGCGCGGGGCAAGCGCAGCACGGGCGTTGGGGCGCGGGATCCGGCATGTGAGGCCGGAGAAGCGGGACCGGGAAGCGCGGGCCGGCCGGCGCCGAGCGGCCGCGTGCGCCGAGGCGCACGCGGCGGACAGCCCCGGGTTTCGATAAAGAGCGGTACAAGAAGCGCAACGCTGTCGAGCGGGCGATCAACAAGCTGAAACAGTTCAGAGCCGTCGCCACCCGCCATGACAAGCGCGGACACGTCTTCCTGGGCACCGTCACCGCCGCCGCACTCCTTCTCTGGCTGCGATCACGGCCGGAGCAACAGGCGCTGTCTGATCAGGTACGCCGTCTGGCTGGGACGCCCTGCAACGTCTCCGGGCCCCGGCCGGGCAGCGTGAGTTCGCCGCGCCTGCCCGGGTGCGCGATCGCCGTCATTGGGTTTGCGGCTCGTGCTCAGACCAGGGTGGAGATGCAGAACGGGTGGCCTGCGGGGTCCAGCAGGACCCGCCACCGGTCGGGGTCCGGCTGGAATGCGGGCTTGACGGCCCCCAGGGCGAGCAGCCGGGCTTGGGCGGCATCCAAGTCGTCGACGCCCAGTTCAATATGGGCCTGCTTTTCCTGGGAAGGGTCCGGCCAGGTGGGACGGCGGTAATCGGACAGCCGGTTGAATCCCAGTCCAGCCGCGCCCTCCTGGCCGAGCAGGACAAAGTGGTCAGTGGAGAAGACGGTGGGCAGGCCGAGGGCCTCGCCGTAGAAGCGGGCCAGTTCGGCGGGGTCCGGGCAATCGAAGGTGACGGCCGAGTAGCGGAACGTGGGTGCGGAGGTGTTTGCCGTGTTCATGGAGATGACGCTACGGCGGGACCAGGACAGATTCGGTCCTGGTCATGTGGAACACTTCAACATGTGATCAGCGCATCCGCCCGCCTGCTGCGATTGGTCTCCTTGCTGGTCGCCCGGCCGTTGTGGACCTGCGGTGAGCTGGCCGACCGGATGGCGGTCACCGATCGCACGGTGCGGCGGGACATCGCCAAGCTCCGGGAACTCGGCTACGCCGTCGAGTCCGAGCCTGGGCCATGGGGCGGTTATCGCCTCCGTGCCGGTTCCCGGGTGCCGCCGCTGATCCTCGACGACGAAGAAGCACTCGCCGTGGCTGTCGGGCTGCGCGAGGCGGCGCTGAGCGGCGCTCTCGGCGGCGACCAAGCCGCACTGTCGGCACTGCTGAAACTTCGGCAGGTACTGCCGCAGCGGATCGCGGACCGGCTGGGCGAGATGGACGCCGCCCTCGTGCACACCCCCAGACCCGACGAGCCGCAGATCACGCCCGGCATGCTGCTGGAACTGGCCGCCGCATGCCGCCAGGGTGAGCGCACCCGCCTGTCGTACCGCGACTGGGAAGGAAGGGCCACGGTCCGGGACGTTGACCCGTACCGCCTCGTCCACACCGGACGCCGGTGGTACTTCGTCGCCCGAGATGTCGCGCAGGGTCAATGGCGGACCTTCCGGGCCGACAGGGTCGGCCAACTACAGCCAACCGGACACCCGGTGGAACTCATCGACCCGCCCGACCCGGCGCTGCTCGTCTCCCGCTCCGTCGCGACCGGCCCCTACCCGCTCTCTGCGACCATCCGCCTCCCGGTGTCCATGGACCAAGCACTGCGGCTGATCCCGTCGACAGTCGGTACCCACCATCCCGACGGCCCCGACGCCACGATCGTCGACATCGGCGGTCCCGACGCAGACGGGCTCGCCAGGTACCTCCTCAGCCTGGCCACACCCCTGCGAGTCCTGTCACCGGAGGCTGTACGGCAAGCCCTGCTGCGCCGTACCCAGGAACTCTTCGAGGACAACGCGAATGGTCAGCCCCGGTAGCGACGTTGCATGGGAACGAGCGCCGAGCCCAAATGAGGCGAGCAACGAGCTGCTGATCGTAGAGACACTGCCTAGTTGAGCTGCGGCTACAGCTCTGTTTGCCGGGCGGCGTGGGTCCGCGTGCGTCACCCACGCACGGGGCGGTGACCGTATCGAGGCATGGAACAAGGGCAGCGACCGTAGGCGCAAGCCCTGTTACGCGACCACAATGGCGCCCGGCAGGTCCTCCGCGTACACCGGGTACACCGCGATGGTGAACGACAAGGGAATCAAGGCCAGGCCAGGCCTGGGGCTGCCTGCACCGGCGCAACAGCAACGTCGTGTGCACGGAGGTGTACTGACAGGCGTCCGGACGGGGTACGGCACACTCCATCGACCTCATCGGCCACGTTCTGCGCCGTCGCTACGCGGAGCACTTGTGGGCGACCGTCCCCACAGCGTCCACGCGCGTACGCAACATAGACTCCCCCTGCCGGTTCGTCCGCCGAGCCCACCCGCAGAAAGGTGCCGCCGTGCCCGAGCAGTCCGTGACCGCCCCTGCCCACGGCGGCTCCCGCTCCGTCGCATTCGCGGATGTCGTACGCGCCGCCACTCCGGTCTGAAACCACGCCCGCCGGTCCACCGAACCACCCGCAAAAGGACAACTCCCCCCGTGAAAAAGAGCGCGATAGCCGGCGGCTGCATCCTCGGCCTTCTCGTGATCGCCGGCGCCTACCAAGGCAGCACCGCCACCAGCGACCCGCTGACTCTCGCCGAATACGAGAAGATAAGGGCGGGCAGCACCGAGAAATTTCTGTTCACCCTTGCCAGCACCTGCCAACAGGACAGCGAAAAACTCGCCGAAAGCTATCCGATCACCTGGACGTGCTACGGCGCCGACGGAAGCAGCAGCGCGGTGTTCTTCTATTCCGAGGGTGTGCTGTTCAGCAAGGCGCAGACCGGGCTCACTTAAGCCCCCGTGCGGCAAAATGGTCCGCGCCCACAGCCGTCAACGATGCTCGAACTCGCCTGGCGAAGGCCCGGATCCATCATCTGGATGCGCATCCTCAACCCGGCGGCAGCAATATCGGCGCCCGACTGACGGCCGGACGCCGATATGCCTCAGATCAGGCCGTCGACGTCACGGTCCGGCCGAGATGCCGGGCGAAGAACCGGACCGCGCTGTCGACCTCGAACCTGGGAAGCTCCTTATGCCTGCCCGCGTTGGCGTGCAACGTCTTTTCCTTCGAAGCGAAGGCGTCGAACAAGGCAAGACCGGATTGGCGCGGGATATGCTCGTCGTCCCACTGGAGGACGAACTCGACCGGTACGGTGATCTGTTTCGCCGTCTCGGCCAGGGAATCGTGCCAGAAGATACCGAAGACCGCGGCGACGATCCTGGGTTCGATCGCCGTCAACGGCACCCCGATCGCGGTGCCCATATTCAGGCCGAAGTAACCGACCGGCCCTTCGGCGCCGATCTCCGGCAGTTCCTGGAGGAAATCCAGGGTCGCCTGCCATTCCGGCACGGCACGCTCCGCCAGATGCGCGTTGTAACGGACGACGATCGGGCCGACCGGCTCGCCCGCCGCCATTGCCTGCCGTAGCGCGCCGATCTCCTGCTCGTCGACCGCCGTGCGCGGCCGACCGCCGTGACCGGGCGCGTCGATGGTGGCGACATGGAATCCGCAGTTGGTCACGAGACGGTGTGCACGGCCCACCATTCCCGGCGCCTTCTTGTGCGTACCGCCACCGTGCCCCATCAATACCAAAGGCGCGCGATCGGAGCCGGAAGCCGGCGACCAGAGCACGCCGGTGACCTCACCCACAGTGAAGTCGCGCTCTACGACACCGTTCGACGATGTCTCCGCAGTGAAAAGCACAGACTGCATAGGTTGTTGCCTTTCGGGAGTGCCTTGTCGTTCAGGCGCTCCCGGCGACACCTACGTCAATCGCCCGACCGTGACGAAGAGGGGGAGCACCCACACAGATACAGCGTTCATGGGTCTCACCTCCTCGCGCGACGTCACGGTCTTCCGCACGCTACCAACGGACCGTCCTCCCTCCCCACCCCTTTTCCTGCCGACCGACAGCGGACGGTGCGTACTCCCGAAGTCGGGCAGGTGGAAGCCACGCGTACCGGCCTGGCGATGCCGATGCGGGTGCCCCGGGTCAGGGCACCACGAGTTGGGCGATCTCGCGAAGGCGTGACTCGGGCTCGTCATGAGAGAGGTCCGAGGTCCGAAGTCCGAGGTCATGATCTGTCGATCCGGCGTGGCTGATGCCCCAGGCCCCCGGCGGTCCGAGAGGGCCTCGCCTTGCGACAGGGACGATTCAAGTACTGAGCAGACGGACGCCTGGTACAGGTGATTCGTGGAGGCTCGAATGACACAGGCGACCACCTCGTGGCACCGCTGAACGCTTCCCAGCGCGGCATCGCCGAGGGCAAGGCCGCAACTTCCTCAGCTACAGCGGACGTTGTGGCGAGGGCGATGTCACGTTTTGCCGTACCGACCGCACTACTCAGGACAAGGATGAACGCGACAGCGTCCGTCGGCAGACGTTCGATGAAGGACTTTGTGCATGGAGACGACGAGGGTGGTGTCTGTGATCACCGGCCGGGCCGTGTGTGGCGGACGCCTATTGAGCGGGCGGGTGAGTCGGCCCGCATCGCTGCGGCGGCCGCATATCGGTGAGCAGGGGCCGTACAGCTGGATGCGCCCGCTTCCTCCGGCGATCCGGCTCTCGGAGTGCGGTCCCGGCCGCCACGAGACCATCGTGGGGGACGGTGCTCGTGAGGGGGACTGCGGTGGATGCTGATGCGCCACACCAATCCGCCGTGTCCGTGTCGCTGGTCTCCCCCGCGCCTCGGTTCCCGCCCGCGCCCGGGGAGAGCGGAGCCCGCTCCGAGTTCGCGGCCTGCTACGAGCAGGAGATCGTCCGGCTGACGCGTTTTGTGATGCACCTGGGGGCGGCGCCGCACGAGGCTGCCGACATAGCCCAGTCCGCGTTCGCGGTGGCATTCGAGCAGTGGGAGTCGATCCAGCATCCGAGAGCGTGGCTGCGCACCGTGGCGCAGCGGAAGATGCAGGGGATGCGGTATCCCCGCGAAGAGCTGACCGATCAGCTCCCGGACCTGCCGGGCGGCCGGTGTCCGGTGGACGCGGTGGAACTGAGCGAGGAAGAGGCTCGCGTGTACGAGGCGCTGAGCTGGCTGCCGGATCGGCAGCGGGAGGTCATGGCGTGGACGCTGGACGGATACAAGCCGCAGGAGATCGCGCGGTTGATGAAGGTGACACCGGAGGCGGTGCGACAGAACCTGCACCGCGGCCGGACGCTGCTGAAGAGGGCGCTGCTGAGCCCGGCGAGCGGAGGTGCGCGGTGAGCGACAGCCGGCCGATGCAGTCCGGTGACGACTCCGATGCCCAGCTCGATGCGCTCTTGCTTGCAGCCGGAGAAGGGGTGCACGAGCGGTTGGCGGACGCCATAGATGTCGACGCGGGCCGGGCCGCCATCTTCAAGGCGTCGGTGGTGGTTGAGGAAGTGCCAGCATGCGGTGAGCAGGACACCTCGCACTTGGCGTGGCTGCTGCCGTCCACCGGTGACTCCCTCATCCAGTGGCTGGCGGTCTCCGCTCCTGGTTACCTTCCGCAACAGTTGGACAAGGCCATGTCGACCATCAGGACCATGACCGTGGTGGGCCGGGCCCTTTTGCCGGAGTCCCTGCGTCCGTGCTGGGGGCTGGCCACCGACTTCCTCACCGAATCCCGGGACAATCTGGTCAGGCTGAAGACCGGGCTCGCCCATCGCGAACTCACCCGGGAAGAGGCTCTCGCCCTGCAATATCGGGTCCGGACCGGGATCGGACAGGTGAGAGGAACCCTGCGCCAGGCCAACCGATCCACGCAGGGTCCCGATTCCGCCTGCGTCATCGAGCGGCTGATTTCCACCAGCGAGATGATCCTGATTCTTCTGGGCTGGACCCGTCAGGGCATCGAGCAGCTCTTCGCGGACACCGAGCAAACGCTGCAATGCCCCACTCGATGAGGATAAGCGCCATGGCGTCGCAGGTCAGGAGCTGAGGTTCACCCCGCGGGCCCACTGGTCCCGCCTCCGGCGGGGCAGGGGCCCGCGTGACCCACGGCACCCCAGAGCGCGATACCCATCGCTGCCCACCACATGCGGAACGCGCTAGACGACCCCTACCCACCGCATGTGGAGGGCGCTACCCCACCATCGCACCGCACGCACCGCACCCGCCTGCCCCGCGATCCAAGGCATATCGCAAACCAAGGCATACCGAGCGAAGGACGACACCGGCATGGTCACCCACCACCCGAACCGCCCGCATCAGGACGACGCACACCGCGGCATGCGAGTGCAGCTGCTGCTGCTCACTCTCGGGTTCATCGCGGCGGCCGTGCTGGGTGTGGTCTACCTCAGCTACCAGCACCCTCGTCTTGCCGTCCCGCTCGGCACCGGCGGTGCGGTGGCCGCCGTCCTCGTCCCCCAAGCGATTGCCGGCTACAAGGGGCGGTGAGACCGACCACCCGCTGGTAGGTACGCGGACATGTCAGCGGCCGTCCAACGCGGCAGGGGAGCACCGCCCCCGGGCACGCGTGCGGTGCTCCTCACCCTTGGCGAGGAGCACCGCACGTGGGCGTACCCCGAGACGGTCAGCGAGCAGCCGTCAGTTGCCCGGCGTCTCCGCCAGCCGGAAGGGCCCCGCGGCACCGGGGCCGAACATCACCGGCAAGTTGCGCCCCCGCGGCACCACGACGAGCGGCTCTTCGCGGTACTCCCTGAGAAAGTTCTCCAGGGGCTCCCAGATGAGGCTTCGGTACCCCGATTCGCTCCGTTGGGGTTCGAAGGAGAGGGTCAGTGCAGAATCCGTTACGGTGACGCTCACGGCGTCCACTTCCAGCCACTCTCCACCGATCCAGGCTTCGAGCCTCACGTTTGACATGACGCAAGGGTGCCTTGCCTCCCACGTCACCCGCAAACCGCCCCCGGCCGGATGCCCCCACACGGCGACCTTCCGCGTGAGAGGCCGGCTCCCCCAATCACTCACTGATATGGCTGGCTTTCGTCGCTGAGCGCCGCTTCCCTCCCAGGTGCACGGCGGCAGCGTGAACACGTCGATCGCCCTACCCCGCACGGAACTTGGCCGAGCTCTCCACCCCCCCTCCCCGTCGGGCACAGGACCAGCGGACCGGCGACGGGAATGCGGTTCCTACGGGGCGCCACACAGGAACTCAGCCTGTCGAGGAAAACCTGGACCATCCGGGCCGAACACTCTGGCTCAGGCACTCTGGCTGAGGCCGCTGCTGGCATATCACTCGACTGCGTCCGGCACTTGCCAGTCGGCGCCGGCGCCGGCTTCGCCCACTCCCCGCCCGCGAGCGGATCCGGCACGGTTGGCAAGCCTTGGGGGCCTACCGGGCGGCGCTACCGGGCGGCGCAAGCTGGCTCGCACCCCTTTCACCACGTGCGGGCCCACCCCCATGTCTTGGATTCCCGGATCCACCAGGTCCGGCTCCCCCTCTACCACCAGCTTTCCGACAGGTGCTGTACGCGCGGGCATAGGCGCCGCCGAAAGAAACCCAGAAGAACTGGAAACTCTGGACACCTACTGCTCCACCGGCTCCCTACGCCGGGCAGCCGACCTTCTCCACCTGCACCACAGCAGCGTCGCCCGCCGACTCGAACAGACCGGAAAGATCCTGGGCATCGATCTCACGAGCCCACCGGCCTGCTCCGGGCCAGGCGTGCCCTCACTGCATGGCGGCTTCTCAACGATTGAGGAAGAGAGGAAGATCCGCCTCGTCACCCCCTCGTCACCCCCTCGTCACCCATACCACCCGTAGGCGGTGGTGCGCTTGGCCCCCAGCCCGTCGGCGATCTGCTGCACGGCGTGACAACGACGGTCGTCCTCATCGGCCTCGGCGTCTTCAGCCCGCGGCCAAGGAGACTCGATCTGCCCGATCTGCTCCGTCAAAATCGGTGCGCCGCACCTCGATGGACTGCCAGGTCCCAACGAAACGGCCTGAGCTCCCTCTCACTGGTTTTCCACTTTGCGTTCCCGATTCGCACGCCGTGGACAAGGTCACAAAAGGCAACAACCTGCTTGCCGATCCCTGTGTTATCCAAGGGCAGTGACGACTTCCCAGACTTCCAAGAGGCCCTTCGATGCGGTGTTGTGCGACCTCGACAACGTGATCCGTTTCTACGACCTGACGCAGCTGGCAGGACTGGAGCGTGTCGCCGGGCTGGCACCAGGCACGACCATGAAGGTGGCCTATGCGCCGGAGGTAGATCTGCCCTGCTTCTCGGCAAGATCACTCAGCAGCAGTGGGTGGAGTCCATTGTGCTAGGCCTTGCGGGGCAGGTGCCGCAGGTGCAGGCCCGTGAGCTGGGTACGGCACTTGCCTCGGCGCCGTTCTGGGCCGACGAGGTAGTGGTGACCCTGCTTCGGCAGGTGCGGGCACACATGCCCGTGGTCCTGGTAACGAACGCAACTCTGGAGCTTGAGAGCGACTTGGCGTCGTTGGGGCTGGCGGATTTCTCCGGTCATGTCGTCAGCAGCGCCCGGCTGGGGGTGGCCAAGCCCGACCGGGAGATCTACGAAGTGGCGGCCGAACGCGCAGGTGTCGCCCTTGACCGGTGCCTCTTCGTGGATGACCGGCGGGAGAACGTCGAAGCCGCTGTTGCGCTCGGGATGATCGGCGTGCACTACGGCGAGCCTGCGGACCTCCGCGAGTCGGTGAGCTTCCTGTTGGACAGCAGCCACGCGGCAGGCTCACTCAGCGGCGACGTCGAGTGAGCCGACCCTGAGGAAGTGAAGCCGGGAGAAAACGTCACCGGTGGCACACCGACCCGGGCCCATCTCACTTGCCGTTGTGTCCGTCCGGTCACAGCGTCAACCACCGAGCGTCGAGCAGCGAACAGGATCGAGTGAGATGGGGCATCAGGTGGTGTCCGACAGTTGAGCCCGCGCCCGTCGCCTGTGTGGTGATCAGCCGACCGGTACGACGTTGGTGGCGTCCACGGCGGGGCGCAGGGCCCGGGCGAGCTTGACACCATCGCCAACGGCCCAGAAGTGGATGAAGAACAGGCGGGGTTCGTCCGTCAAGCCGTGATTGTGCAGCTCGACGAGCTCGGCGCCGGCACACCGCAGAGCCACCAGTACGTCTTGGACTTCCTTGGCAATCATGGCGCAGTCGCCACTGATTGCGGCCCGGCCGCCGCCCAGCGGCTGGAAGTTGAACGCGCTGGTCGATCCCAGGCCCGGGGGCAGTACCAGGTGGCCGTCGGTGATGGTCTCGCGACGGACGAAGACACACTTGTAGATGCCCTCGTCGGTGGAGCCCTTGACGCCGAGCGCGGCATCGATGCCGGCCGTGTCCAGGTCGATGCGCTGTGCCTGGACCAGCGGGCGCGGGGGCGGAGTGCCGGTGCGGTCGAACGCTGCGCGCAGACCGCGGGCCACCGCCACTGGATGGTGGCCGTGGGCATGGATGTGGACCCACCAGATGTGAGGGCTCTGGGAAAGGAGGTGCTTATGGATCGCGGTCTGCGCGATCTCGTGCTCTTGCAGGGCGTCGGTGAAGGGCTGGAGTTCGTGCTCGGTGACCACCACATCGCCCATCACCATCGTGCTCTTGTCGGCGTAGCGGACGAAGGAGACGTGCGAGCCGAGGGCGAGCGCCGGCTTGACGATGACATGGCGGGAGCGCACGCGGAGGTCCCGGCGTGGGAGGGCTGTGTGGTACATCATTTTTCGCTTCATATCGCCTTTTCGGCCCAGCGCTTTGGCCACCTTCGCCCAGTCCGATAGGGCAGTGGTAACCGGCTCGACCAGCCTGCGGCTCTTCACCTCTTCCGTCCCAGTGGCGAGAGCGCGAGCGGGAGTCGGCGCCCCGGCCAGCAACGGAGTCAGAGCGGCCGCGGCCAGTACGCGCCGCCGCGGCGTACCTACATGCGGGTAGCTGTCTTGCTGTCGGTCTCCGGCCATCACGTCAGCACCTCCATGACGAGATGGAAGCACGGCGGGCTACAGTCACCGTTGACCAGCGTCAACGCTGGGGCCAGGTGGGCTAAGCATTTAGCTCCTGGCCATACCTCCGACGCCGGGCAGCTCTCAGCGTGACATCCGACGAGCCGCCACCCGAGGTCACACTCCGCGAACTAGATGCAATACCGGTGACTTTGGGCTTTCCGGGTCGTTGGGCGGGGTGTGCCAAGGCCCGGACAGGTGAAGTCGTCGTCGGATGACCGGTTCTCGGA